>NZ_JAOTGF010000009.1:0-85923 GCF_044427305.1 Streptococcus sp. 2021WUSS109 | reverse complement strand
TATATACTGTACTTCACTGATTTGCTCTGCGTCAACCACCACTGGAATTTTTCTAACCTTAACCATATTTACCACCTGCCTGCTATTTTTGATTACATTATAGCATACTTTAGAAAAAAATAAAAAAGCCCCACGCTCAAATTTTGGTCGAGGAGAGCGCAAGGCAACATGTATAAAGAATTAGGCATTAAAAAGCCCTTTTCTTTATACCCATTTTAACACAGAAATGAGGTAAAAACAATGTGGGATGAACAACTTCCAGACGGTAGATATAAATTTTTTGAACGATTCAAAGATCCATACACTGGAACTTGGAAAAGAGTAGCTACTATTTTAACAAGTAATTCGAGTAGGGCACAAAAACAAGCTCAAAAAATCCTTGAACAAAGGATCGCAGAAAGATTAGCTCAGCTCAAAACATCGGAAATGCTATTCACAGACCTTTTTGACCAATGGTGGACTTTCTACCAACAAGAAATCAAACGTACCTCTATCGCTTCTCTGAAGGGCAATATTAAAGAAATAAGAGAGAGTTTCGGTATTGGCGTCAAAGTAGTCAATATTGACCCAAAATACGTCCAAAATTACCTTGACAACCTGGATTGCTCTAGGAACAAGAAAGAGCGTAACAAATCCATGTTGAACCTTGCTTTTGATTATGCGGTCGACCTGGACATTATCAAAGACAATCCTGCTAGACGAGCCAAACTGCCACGGATCAAAAAGACTTTGGAAGACTGGAAAAAGATTGAAGAAAAATATCTTGAGGAAGACGAAATAAAACCACTACTTGCAGAACTCTGTCGCAGACCTAGCACATACCGGATTGGGTTAGCCGGAGAATTTATGAGCTTGAACGGTTGTCGAATTGGAGAGTTAATCTGTATTGAGCCTGAAGACCGAAATTTTGAGACCAGGCAATTAGAACTCCATGGAACCTATGATCATACTGAAGGCTACCGCAACGGGGAGAAAACAACTCCAAAGACCGTCGCTTCATACCGTGAAACACTCATGACCAAGCGAGAAATGGAAATTATTCAAGAGTTTGAATTTATGAATGAGCTAGAAAAAAATACCAACCCACGATATAAAGATATGGGCTACATCTTTACAACCAAGAATGGTGTACCGATGCAAACTAACTCTTTCAACTTGGCTCTAAAAAAAGCAAATGAACGGCTTGAGATACCTATACAGAAAAACCTAACCAGCCACATCTTCCGTCATACCCTTGTCAGCCGTCTTGCTGAGAATAATGTCCCTTTAAAAGCTATTATGGACCGTGTGGGGCATGCAGATGCCAAGACAACTATCCAAATTTATACCCATGTTACCAAGAAGATGAAATCAAATGTGGCAGATATCATGGAAAACTACTAAAGTTTTGCCCCTTATTTGCCCCTTAAACAAGAAAAAAGCCTACTGCACAACGTAGAAACGTTGATACAATAGGCTTTTTTCACGTTAAATTATTTAACCGCGTCTTTAAGAGCTTTACCAGCTTTGAATGCTGGAACTTTTGAAGCTGCGATTTCGATTTCTGCACCTGTTTGAGGGTTGCGACCTGTACGTGCTGAACGCTCACGAACTTCAAAGTTACCGAAACCGATCAATTGTACTTTTTCACCAGCTGCAAGGTAGTCTGCCACTGCTCCGAATACTGCATCAACAGCTACTGCTGAGTCTTTTTTAGTCAATGAAGTTGCTTCTGCAACTTTTGCAATCAAATCTTGTTTATTAGCCATTTGCTAAGTCCTCCAATAATTTTCTGAGTTATTACTCACTTCTATATAGTACCGAATTTTAGGCGTTTGGTCAAGTTTTTAATGCTATTTTACTGTCTTTTTCTGTAGATATCAACAATGAATTGGTCGTTGTACAAATCAATCGTATTCGCCTTTCCATACAGACCAAATTTGTTCTTCAGTTCTGTCAGTTGAACCTGTACTTGCGCTTGTTCTGAGTCTATTTTTACAAAGGCAGGTAGTTTATAATTTTTTTGTAAATAAGCTAATACCTCTGCTTTCGGCAAGGATAAACTTCCAACTGATATTTCTGTTATCCGTAACAAAATACTGCCATCTTCCATTTTGCTAGGTTGAAAATAAATATAGAGTGGGATAGTCACACCAAAAATCTGATAGCTGCCTTCAAAAACAACTTGCTGACTCGTTACGAATAATTGATAGGAAAACTCTTCCATCTGATACTCTTTTAGATAGTTAGTGAGGGTTTGGTTGAGCTGTTCTCTGTTAGTGGAGAAGGTCCCAACCTTGGTATCTTCTGTACTAGTATGAACGAGCTTTGTTAAATCCTCTCTATCTGTTTGAATCCGTGTATAGAGGACTATTCCGCAACCAATCAATAAAGCCAACTGGGCTAAGAATAGCCATTTCCAAATATTAAGGTTCCCAGCTTTCCGTGGTTTCATTCATTCTCTCCAATATCGCTTTTTTCATAATCTCATATCCAGTATTATTGGGATGGAAACTGTCTTCCTCATACAGTAAATTATTGGTAACTTGGCTACCATTTTGACTAATACCAGCCTCCCCTTCCAATCCTTTATAGAGCAAATCATTAATCGGAACAAAGTAGACATGTTGATATTTTTCCGTTATCTGTTCTGTCATCTTATTCCAATTATCAACAATTGTCTGCATTTCTGTCAATTCAGGAAAATTGAGGTAGAGTGGATTGTAAATCCCGACAACATAGATGGGAAGATTTGGATTATTCTTACGCGCTGTCTTAATAATCGTATCCAATCGTTTTCCGTAATCTTTTGCGGGCTTATCAAAAGTTGAAACTTTGAGATTGGCAATGTTTTTAATAATAGCCTTGCGCAAATCATTGCCACCAACTGTCAGAGTTAACAGATCTGCTGTTTTTAAGTAGCTTATCAGCTCTCCATCTTCCTTCATTCGCTTAAGAATCTGATTACTGGTATTCCCAGAAACTCCGAAATTTTTATAATCTACTCCATAACCATAATCGTTAGTTAGAGATTGAGCCACCAAGGGAACAAAGCCCCCCTGTCCAGTTGTATCTCCAACACCTTCTGTCAAAGAATCACCAAGTGCCACATATCGAAAACTGATTTTTTCTGATACGGTAAGCTCTTGTCTGGAGATGCGAGATGAAGCAACAGGAATGAGTTGATGAAATAGAAAAATCGACCCTAGAATTGCCAGAAAAAAGAAAACAAAGCCTTGAATCAACTTCCTGTTATTCATAACGAATCAAAATAGCCCAGGCATCCTCACCGGTATGAGTTTGAATAATGGAGCCTGTCTCTAAGACAGAAATTTCTTTTGAGACGTACTCTTGTAATTGACTCTTCATTTCATTTGCAAAATCAGCCGTTCCTGAATAGGAAATACCAATCTCGGCCACTTTTTTATCTGCTAGAGTTGCCGTGAACTCTTCCAGCCATTTTTTAAAGGTCTTATTACCTCGTCCTTTGACAATCGGAGTCAGCTGATGGTCTTTCATTTCCATGATGACACGGATATTGAGTAGGCTACTCAGCATCCCTTGAACACGTCCAATACGACCACCCTTGACTAGATTTTCTAGGGTTGATACACCGATGTATAATTCCGTTTTTTCTTTGACTGTTTCAATAGCTGCAAGGATTTCTTCTTTGCTGGCACCAGCTTGTGCCATGCGTGCTGCTTCTACAACTTGGAATTTTTCAGCCTGATCTGTAAAGCTTGAATCGAGGATTGTCACATCAGCACCAGAAAGGGTTGCACCTTGTCTAGCAGCTTCTACTGTCCCTGATAAGGCATGCGACAAGAGAATGGCAATAATCTGACTGCCGTCTTTAGCCAATTCAGCAAAAGTTTCCGCAAAGAGTCCTACTGGGGGCTGACTTGTTTTTGGCAAGTTTTTTGACCCACGCATGAGCTCCAAGAATTCTCCTTCTTTTAAATCGTTGTCAGAGTATACGACTCCGTCAACCATTACAGATAATGGAACAACTGTTATATTCAATTCTTCGACCAAACTGGGTTCGATAGTCGTACTTGAATCCGTAACAATCTTAATCTTTGACATATTTCATCCTACAATTCTCTTCAATTTTGCCATCTATTATAACAAATTTTGACTAAAAAATAAACTTTGGACATAAGCAAAAAGGCTAGTCGCCTAACCTTTTTCTACTAATTCTTTTGCTTGATTACGGGCTGCATCTGTGATTTTGTCACCGGCTAACATCTTGGCAATTTCCTCAATACGCTCTTCTTTGGTCAAGAGACGGACACGAGAAACGGTCGAATGTTCGTCGGATATTTTCTCAATAAAAAACTGATAATCTGCGATGGCAATGACTTGTGGTAGATGAGAAATCGCCAATACTTGCCCATATTGTCCGATTTTATAAATTTTCTGGGCAATTGCCTGGGCCACACGTCCAGATACCCCTGTATCCACCTCATCAAAGACAATAGATGTTTTACCTTCTTTACGGGCAAAGGCTGACTTAATGGCCAACATCAAGCGAGACAATTCTCCTCCAGAAGCCACCTTAACGAGAGGTTTGAAGTCTTCTCCAGGGTTGGTGGATATATAAAATTCTACCGTTTCATTTCCTTCTCGATTAAATTTTCCTTTGGTAAATCGAACTTGGAAACGAGCTTTCTCCATATACAAGTCTTGCAATTCTTGGCGGATAATATCTTCTAAAACAACAGCTAATTCATGGCGTGATTGGCTGAGCTGACCTGCTCGTTCAACCAATTCTTTCTCTAAGTTCTTAAGCTGAACTTCCAAATCATCACCAGATAAATCATTGCCTGTCAATAGATTGTATTCTTCACCGATTTTACTAAAATAGTCCAAAACATCATCGACAGTTCCACCATATTTCTTCGTAATGGTATTGAGCAAATCCAGACGACTTTCCAATTGCAAGAGACGATTGCCATCAAAGTCTAGATTGTCCACCACATCGCTGAGACGCTTGGTCACATCTTCAACGACATAATAAGCTTCTGTCAGGCTAGAAGAGAGCTGTTTGTAGTCTGGATCAAATTCTTCCAGACTTTGCAAGTCACTCATAGCTGAGCGTAGGTTGTTCAAGCTTGAAAAATCTTCATTGTCTAACAGTGCATAGGCATTGGTCAGTGTATCTGCAATTTGTTTGTGGTTGAGCAGTTTATCGCGTTCCTGATTGAGTTGAATATCTTCGCCAGACTTCAAATCTGCTGCTTCGATTTCAGCAATTTGGTATTCCAACATCTCAATCCGCGCCTTGTGTTCCTGCTCATTTTTTTGCTTTTCAAGAACTCGTTTGCGAAGACTACGATAGGCATCAAAGGTTGTCTGATAACGGTCTTTAAGACTCCAAAACTCATCTTCTCCGAAACTGTCCAAAAGACGGATATGGTGTTGGGACTTCATCAATTCTTCCTGGTCATGTTGACCATGAATATCTACTAAATATTGCCCAATCTGTTTCAAGACAGATAAATTGACCATTTGTCCATTGACACGGCTAACCGAACGGCCATTTTGTAGGATTTCACGACGGATAATGAGTTCGTCAGCTACTTCAATCCCCTGTTCAAGCAAAATCTGCTCGAGAGCTCTGCTATTTTCAAAGGAAAAAAGCCCTTCAATCTCAGCCTTGGCGGCCCCATGTCTGATAACATCTGTCGTCGCACGCGCCCCTAGCATCAGATTCATGGCATCAATGATAATGGATTTACCTGCACCTGTTTCACCAGATAGGATGGTCATCCCGTTTTCAAAATTCAGTGATACCTGCTCAATAATGGCGAAGTTTTTAATGGACACTTCTAGTAACATGGCTACCACCCTCTAACCGTCTGTTCGATTTGCGAAATAATACCTTCGTTTGTAACAATGAGCAGAATACTGTCATCATCAGCAATTACTGAAAAAACATGTTCTTGAAATTGTTCCAAAATCTGGCGTTTTACCACAGCAGAACTTCCGGGTACCAGACGGAGATTAATCATTTTATCCATCACTGAGACTTCAAAAACATTCTGCGATTTTACCTTAACAAGACCTGCCTTTGGTAAACCGTAAATATATCCCTTATCTGCTGATGGAACCTTAATAATGCCAAGTTCCTTGATATCACGTGAAACCGTTGCTTGTGTCGCATTGACACCCATTGCTTCTAGACGTTCAACAATTTCTTCCTGTGTATCAATAGGAAATCGGACTACCAAATCTTTAATGACTTCTAATCGTTCTCGTTTATTCATCCTTTTTAAATTCCTCATGTGCTTGATAGACTGTAGTTGTTATGACCTCTTTATCAATCTGGTTTGGTTGTGTTGATTTTTCTAAGTGCGCTAAAAATTCGATATTGCCATGACCGCCTTGAACAGGGGAAAAGCTAAGGGCTTTGACTGAGAAGCCTGTTTCCACGGCCATTTTTGTCACATCTTCCAATACTTTCAAGTGAACGGATTTATCCTTGACAATGCCATTTTTCCCAATCTGTTCACGTCCAGCCTCGAATTGGGGTTTGACAAGGGCAACAACCTGGCCACCCTCCGCTAAAATACGATGGAGTGCTGGCAAAATCAGACTCAATGAGATAAAGCTGACGTCAATGGACGCAAAACTTGGTTGACCAAGTTCGAAATCTCCCAACTCAGCATAGCGGAAATTGTACTGTTCCATGCTGATCACACGTTCGTCCTGACGTAATTTCCAAGCCAGTTGGTTGGTCCCGACATCCACAGCATAGACCTGCTTGGCACCAGCCTGCAACATAACATCCGTAAATCCGCCTGTAGAAGCCCCAATATCAATCGTTGTTTGACCCTCAACTGATAATTGGAAAACCTGCAAGGCTTTCTCCAATTTGAGACCACCACGGCTGACATACTTGAGTTTTTCCCCCTTGAGTTTGAGTTCAATTCCCTCATCAATTTTCTCGCCGGGTTTGTCATAACGTTCGCCATTGATGACCGACACAACCAGTCCAGCCATGACGCCGCGTTTGGCCTGCTCCCGCGTCTCGAAAAGCCCCTGTTTAAAAGCTAGTACATCTACTCTTTCCTTAGCCATTGATTCGTAAACTTTCTATGATTTCTTTGATTTTTTCTGTTGAAAATGGGACTTGTTTAGCCACTTGATCTAGCTCGTTGATTGCTTGATTCAAACTATCTTCTAGAAATACTTTTGAGGCCTCCAAGCCCATCAGAGCAGGGTAGGTAGTTTTCTCAGCCAATACATCTTTTTGGGGAGTTTTTCCGATTTCCTCAAAAGTGGCTGTCACATCCAAAATATCATCCCGAACTTGAAAGGCTAGACCAACTAATTGACCTGCTTGTCGAAAATGGCTGATTACCGCATTCGATTGTCCAGCAATCAAACCTGCTGCTACAAAGGGAAAGGTCAATAATTTCCCTGTCTTATTGGCATGAATGGCTTGTAATTGCTCTAAGGTCAAATTCTGTCCTTCTCCTGCCATGTCTAGGACCTGCCCGGCAACCATTCCAAAGGTCCCAGATGCCTGGGAAAGCTCTCTCACGAGAGCAAGGATGGTCTCAGCTGGTAAATCAACTTGGGCTAGGAAACCAAATGGATCTAGAAAGAGACTGTCCCCTGCTAAAATAGCTGTTGCTTCATCGTAAACCTTGTGGTTGGTCAAGCGACCACGACGGTAATCATCATTATCCATAGCAGGCAGGTCATCGTGAATCAAACTTCCCGTATGGATCAACTCGACACAGGCTGCCACTTGGTAATGAGATTGTTTTAATTCCATTCCAAAAGACTCTAAGATGGTCAATAAAAGCAAGGGACGAATTCGTTTCCCACCAGCCTGTAGCGAATAAAGAACCGATTGGTTGAGGCGTTCTGCTACCTGAGTTTGGTAAAAGTCTGCCATGGCTTCCTCAAGTCGCTGCAATTTACTGGCAACCATTAGTCCATCTCCGCTTCACTACCATCCGCCTGCATGACCTTGACCAAGGTCTTTTCAGCTTCTGCTAGTGTCTTTTGTAGGTCTTTCGATAGGACCATTCCTTTTTGAAACTCAGCAAGTGCTTCTTCCAGAGCCACATCGCCTCGCTCCAATTTGGTTACGATTCCTTCTAATTCAGCTAAGTTTTCTTCAAATGTTTTCGTCTGTTTGGACATGTTTTACCTCCACATCAAGTTGACCATCCTTCATCTGGATGGTTAGGTTTTCACCCATTTGTACATTTTCTACACTATCAATCACCCGACCATCTTGACGAATCATGGCGTAGCCACGGGCCACGATGCGACTGGTATCCAGCATAGTCAAGGCCTCAATCAGCTTATCCGCCTTGGCCATCTTATTATCATAGATATTGGCCATGTTGCTCTTCAAGAGTCGTTCCTGCTGGATAATTCTTTCCTGGAAACTCTCTACTTTACGACCTAGATGCACACCTTGTAATCGTTGCTGTAGTAGGAGACTAGCCTGTTTCTGCTGGCTATAGAGTTCTTTCATCCGTGTCTGCAATTGATTGGTCAAGCGGTCTAATTTTTGTAAATAACCATCATACAGGCGTTCAGGCTGGCGGAACATGACTGACTGGCTAATTTTTTCAAGCTGACCTCTCAGGAATTTCAAACGATTTGTCATGGCCTGATAGGCTCTATTTTCCTGCTGATTGAGGTATCCCAGTAAATCTGCCTTGGTCACAGGTGTTGCTAATTCTGCGGCAGCTGTTGGGGTAGCAGCTCGTTTATCTGCTACAAAATCAGCCAAGGTTGTATCGGTTTCATGCCCAACACTTGAGATAATAGGAATTCTGGATTCAAAAATTGCCCGAACCACAATTTCCTCATTGAATGCCCAAAGGTCTTCGATAGAACCACCACCACGACCAACAATCAGAACATCCAAGTCATCCCGTTCATTGGCTCTTTGGATATTGGCAACAACCTCCTGAGCAGCACCATCTCCTTGCACCTTGGTCGGATAGAGAACAATCTCTACGCCTGGAAAACGTCGGCTAACGGTTGTAATAATATCCTGAATAACGGCTCCACTTGGACTAGTAATGACACCGATTTTCTTGGTAAACCGTGGCAAGGCTTGCTTGAATTCTTCTTTAAATAAGCCTTCCTGTGTCAGAGCTTGTTTGAGCTGCTCAAACTTGATAGCCAAGGCTCCAATACCATCTGGCTCCGCTTTTTCAATGACAATGGAATAAGAACCATTTGGTTCATAGAGCTGAATGCGCCCAATGACATTGATTTTCATTCCCTCTTCAAGCTCAAAGCCCAGATTCTTATAGACGCCTGCCCACATGGTCGCTTGGATGACTGCCTTGTCATCCTTGAGCGAAAAATATTGATGGCTAGGGCGTTTACGGAAGTTGGACACTTGACCTGTCAAATACACCTTCTCCAAATACGGATCGCGGTCAAACTTTAATTTTAAATACTTAGTTAGATGACTAACCGATAAATATTCAACCATGTCCACTCCTTCTATATTGTATCCCTACTATTATACCAAATTTTGCACTTTTATACAGAACTAGGCCTATTATTTCCGATAGCTTTCCTGTGTTTTTTTCAACAATTTGCTATATAATAGTTTGTGAGAAAATAAGAACTTGTTGATAGGTTCTAAGGAGATTTATATGAAAATTGATGATTTACGAAAAAGTTCTAACATTGAGGACCGCAGGGGACAATCCAGTTCTAACTCATCTTTCTCGTCTGGTTCATCTGGCGGAAATGTTCTATTGGGACTACTCTTTTCACGACTTGGTTGGAAAGGAAAACTACTTGTTCTTGTCCTTTTATTAGCCTTCGGAGGCATGTCAAACCTTGGTGGGCTGCTTTCCCCATCAACAGGGACCAATCCTTACCAATCGAGTCAAGTCACAACGACTGGTACAGATGTGTCTGATGCAGATGCTGAATTCATGAGTAAGGTTTTAGGATCGACAGAAGATTTTTGGGTCCAAGAATTTAAAGCCAATGGTTTAACCTACAATGCACCGACTATGGTTTTCTATACTAACCAGACCCAAACCGGATGTGGAGTTGGTTCCGCCCAAGCTGGTCCATTCTATTGCTCTGCTGACCGCAAGATTTATATTGATACTTCTTTCTATCAAGAATTATCTAGCAAGTATAAGGCTGCTGGTGACTTTGCCATGGCCTATGTCATAGCTCATGAAGTTGGTCACCATGTTCAAAATGAATTAGAAGTTCTTGGGGACTACCATCAAAAACGGGCTCAACTATCCGATAAGGAAGGCAATGCGCTAAATGTTCGCTTAGAATTGCAAGCTGACTATTATGCAGGAGCCTGGGCCAAATATGTTGATGGACAAGGCATCTTGGATGCTGGTGATATTGACGAAGCTATGAATGCTGCCCATGCAGTTGGTGACGATACTCTTCAACAGGAAGCCTACGGCCGTACTGTTCCAGACAGTTTTACCCACGGCACTTCTGAGCAAAGGAAAAAATGGTTTAATCTCGGTTATACCTATGGTGACCTTGCTCACGCCGATACATTCTCCGTAGAGAATCCGTAAACATCCATAGCCTCTCGTAGCAATAAAGAAACTCTTGCAACATACACTTTTGCAAGAGTTTCTTTATTATATACAACTGACAGAAGCCAATTTACACATACGGTACCACTTTTAAATATGAAAACTGAATCATGTAAACTTACTCATCAACTCTAATTAGAGCGGTATCCTAGTTTCAAACAATATCACTATTATTATTTAGCAAACTTTAATTACTTCCAGTTATCTCTGATGCAGACTGCACAGTTCCGTTTGGAATAATCACTGTTTTCAACAAGTTATTTTCCTCGTGAATACGTCTGTATAAGATAACCATGTAGACTGGGAATAAGATGAGAAAACTATATGTTGCATGACACAATAAAGCTAAACCGATTAATTCTGGTATAATATTTAGGAAATAGTTAGGATGCTTTACAACACGAAACAACCAATGATCAACAAAACGATGATCCTTTACCAACATGAGCTTAACTGTCCAAATATCACCTAACAATCGTGTTACCCAAAATAACATTCCCATTGAAAACAGCAAGAATATCAAACCTAAGCTACTAAGCGTATCAAACTTGGTGTGTCGCACTACTGCTTCAATCAAACATGATAAATAAAATAGAATATGTACAACTGTTAATAATTTAGTATTTTGAACACCAAATTCTGAACCGCCGTTTTTCAAAATCCGTTTTTCGTTTTTAATTGAAATCTTCAAAAAATAGATTCTCACTAAAAAAATACAAATAACCAAAAAAACAATCATAAATCCCTCCTGTATTTTAACAGATTTTATCAAACACATTCATTATACAAAGTTAGACTGTCGCCATTCTATTCCCCTCCTGTTTTTTTCCTATTTTCCATTTGAGACTACAATAAAAGAGACCTGTTTTCAAAAATGCATGAAATCATGTCTCTTTTATTGTAATTTTACCTATATCAATTCATTGCTATTCGCTGTAATTTGTGATTGCAAATGAATCATAAAACGCATAGTTTGTGTATCAGAAGCATAAAAAGTGTACGGAAAGCCGTGTTTTTCTAATATTTTCTGTACAATAAACAAACCAATCCCTGTGCCACCATCTTTCTTATCACGGCTGTAGTCTGGTCGATAGAATGGACGAAAGACTTGATCCAATTCCTCGTCACTTAAAACACGTTCAACCTGATTTTCGATTATTAATTGATTTTGGCGCAGTACTACACGAATAATAGCTTCTTTACATGAGTACCGAAAGGCATTATCTAAAATATTCTTAATAGCTTTTAAAAAATAAACAGGATTTCCTTCAATGAGAACCGGTGATAGTTCTACTTCAAATTGATAGCCCTTAACCTCTGCCAAACTCTGATAACTTGTTAAAGAGGAATCAATCAACTCATCTAATCGGATTTGTTCTCTGCTTTCCTTTAAAGCCATATCAAGATTTGTCGCTTCTAAAATAGAATGAACTAGCTCAGATTGTTCCTGCAAGATTTCCTTGCATTTTTTTAAATATGTATCATGGTCCTTAAATGGCCCCACATTATAAATCATGCCTTCGACTAACCCCAACATACTAGCTATTGGAGTTTTTAATTCGTGTGATGTGATACGAAGGAAATCAGACTTCTCCTTCTCACGTGCCATAGCACGTTCATTTTCCGTCCTTAATTCATCGATACTTGACAATAACTTGCTATACAGGCTGTTAATATCCTGAGCCAATGCTGTTATTTCATCTGTTCCTACAACAGCACAACTGATTCCGGATTCTAACGATTGCATCCGTCTTGTTGTTTCTGAAATTCTTGCTATTCTACGAGTGGACAGCCTACTGTAAACAAAAGCTACCGAAACTGCCAGAACAATAATCAACAGCAATATGAATGGATAAAAAGTTACCAATGTTTGACTGACATCAGATAACGAGTGAAATCCATAATTAAATAACAGATAATATGTAACTCCTTCTGCAGATGTTATCTCGGCTCCCCAAGAACCAATTTCATCAAAATCCCCATTTTCTAAATACTCGTTCTCATGCTTTTTAGCCATTTCATCATTGGGGTCTGGATAAATAATTTCTCTATCACTCGAAAAAAGACTAATAATAATATTCGGAGTTTTTCTGTCGAAATCATCAATCTCAGATATAATCTTAGCTTCTGGCATCCCATCCAATTGTTTAGCCACAGTCATATAATCGTGTCTCAATTCCTGTTTCTTAACCTGATTATAATATATAGGCATGGCATAATACAATAACCCTAACAATGTTACAGAGATGAAAGAAATCATCACAGCAACAACTATGAAATTTTTTCTAGCAATCCCCATATCAAGTATCCTCTATTTGATAACCGCGACCAACTACTGTCTTCAAAGGAAGTGACGGCAATTTTTTACGTATATTCTTGATATGATTATCTAAGACACGACTATCCAATTCCGTATATCCCCATATTCCCATCATCAAGTTATCACGACTAACAATTTTCCCACGTCGTTTAGCTAAATATAGTAAAACTTCATATTCTTTTTTCGTCAATTGAACTTCTTCTTCTTCCATATAAACTGCCCCGCTAGTTGGTTGAATAAGAATTGTTCCTATCTCAATGCTATCTGTATCTCCTTTTCCTCTCAAAATATTCTCAATCCGTTTTACCAATATAGTTGGTGAAAATGGTTTAACAACATAATCACTTATAATCTGATTAAAACTAATAAGCTGTGTATATTCGTCACCCATGGCTGTCAGCATCAAAATTGGAATCTGAGAAGTTTTGCGAATTTCCTTCAGTACTTCCAAACCTGTCATAGACGGAATCATGATATCTAAAACAATTAAATCGAATTGTTCTTCTTGAAACCTTTCTAAAGCAACCTTTCCATCAAAAACAGATTCTACCTGATAACCATGTTCTTTTAAAAACTCACAAACAACTTGACTAATAACTATGTCATCCTCGACAACCAAGATCCTTGACATTTTTATACCTCCTCGTAAAGTTCTATTATAAAATATTATTATACTTCAATTATATACCGATTCGTACAATGGTGCAACTCTATCATAGATAAATAGAGCACCATGTTCTGCTATTTCAGCTTTCTTTTGACTTCTTTTGTTTAAAACAGATAAAAAACAGATGAAACCAAGGACATATATAGATTGGTTTGATAAACTGAACTAAACAAAAATGAAAGGAGCTATCCCATTATGTGGAGTCCAAAAAAATTAACCGTATTAAAATGGTTTGATATTCTCATTCTAACAATTATTTTATTTGGAGATGGAATCATCAACTCTACTCTCCAATACATAGCCTTACAAAATCAAACTACAACTCTTCAAGAAAATTTGACATTTTCACCAATGGATAATTATAAGGCTTTGGCTCTACAGTTAGTTTGGCTCACAATAGCCATCTTCTATCTATTACTCCGAAATTTTGATTTCTCAATTTGGAAAAAACATATTTTTATTACTCCTTGGGTTCCATTACAAGCTGTTGCCTTATTCATTTTTTCTGCATTATGCTTGGATATCTATCATCTAGTATCCTATCAGTTTCTAGCTTCCAACACTCCATCCATGTTTCAACTATTTCCTAACATTGATTTATCACTGATTTTGTACTCATTGTTGAACGGATTTTATGAAGAAATTTTCTTCCTTAACCTGTGCTTACTGGTTAACCCTAAATATGCAAAATGGGCATTTTTGTATTCGTTAATTATTCGATGCAGTTTCCATACCTATCAAGGTTTAATTAGTGCACTCGGTTTAGGCTTAATTCTAGGAACTATTTTCTATCTACTTTATCAAAAAATAAAACCTAAAAATTTATTACCATTTTTCCTAGCACATGCTGTGGCTGATGTTATCGGTTTAACTATTCTATCATATATTCTATACTAGTTATCTAACAGATAATTTGAACACAAGCTATCCTCATATCACCAAAGACTGAGTGGACCCCTACTAGTCATGACCACCCGTTTTCACGGGTGGTTTATTTTGTGTAATTTAGGAAAAGAGTGCCAAAAAACGCATAAAATCATGTTGCTAAGAACGTTGATTTTATGCGTTTTACTATATGACCTATCTCAATATTTTTATTGAAATTTATGTTTATGCCCAACTATACTTCTCAGAATCAATGTCCATATCTCATCTCAGCCTAGTATAGATTGACAGATTTATTCTACATTCCCAGTTCAGCCTCTGCAGCTATTGCGAATGGCTCGTTTTATATTCAATCTCCAAAGATTTCCTAAAACTTGGATCTGTACGAAGGGTAAAACAATTCCATCACTATTATAGGCATAATCTCTACTCTATTAACCATATGTATATACAAGTAGAAATTACACGACCAACATTTACTTCGATTCTTGCTTACGTTTTGTACGATAAAGTACCTGAGCTCCTACAAGAAGAGAGAGGGCAGTTAACGTATAGATTGGAGAATCAGCTTGTCCAGTAGATGGAAGCGAGTTTGACTTCTCGGTTGAACGATTCACACTAGATACTTTCTCCACATTGTCAGAAAGACGTGATTTCTGATTCATAGCAAGCTCTACCTGATTTGCCACCGTTTCGGCATTCACTTTATCCTTGATAGTAGAAATTGGAGCAGAGTTATCTGAATCTTTAATAGTCTTAGAAGAATCTGGAGTATCACTATTTTCTGCTTTACCAATCTCTTCAGTTGACTCTGGTTTCATTGGGCGAGACAAATCTGGGGTATCCATTACTTTTGGAATATCCAATTTTTGTGTACCTGCTGAACTGTCTGTATCTTCGATAGGCTTAGGTGATTCTGGTTTAACACTGTTTTCTGTTTCACCAATTTCTTTAGGTGACTCTGGCTTCATTGGAAAAGTGGAATTTGGAATAATAATATTGTCCGTTGCTTTCGGAATTGTTGAGTCTGGTTTATTTGCTGAATCATCGGTTGAGTCTTCGATAATCTTAGGTGATTCTGGTTCAACATTATTTCCTGGTTTTTCGGTCTCTTCAGTTGAATCTGGCTTCATTGGAAGAGTGGGATTTGGAATAATAATATTGTCCGTTGCTTTCGGAATTGTTGAATCTGATTTATTTGCTGAATCATCGGTTGTTTTTTCGATAGACTTAGGTGATGCTGGTTCAACATTAATTTCCGTTTTTTCGGTCTCTTCAGCTGTTTCTGGCTTCATTGGAAGAGTGGAATTTGGAATAATAATATTGTCCGTTGTTTTCGGAGTTGTTGAGTCTGGTTTATTTGCTGAATCATCGGTTGAGTTTTCGATAGGCTTAGGTGATTCTGTCTCAACATTATTACCTGTTTTTCCGGTCTCTTTAGGTAACTCTGGTTGCATTGGAAGAGTTGAGTCTGGAACATTTGGTTCTGTCTGTTTAGGCATTTCAGGTGTCACCATAGGTGTCATATTTTCTACTTTTGATATACCTGTTGACTTGTCTACCACCTTATCTGTATCTTTTGGCTCACTAGAAACAGGAACCAAAACTTTCTTAGTTTCATGGTTAAGAGTTATTTTAGAAGAATACTTTTTCTCTTTGTTTTTATCATTAATGGTATGACTAATTTCTGTACTTACAAGTTTTTGAGAGTTTCTGTTTTTCTTACCTTTATATTTTAACTGATAAGTTAAAGAAATTGGTTTGTTAGTTTGATAAGCCTCGATTAAATCAGCTTTATTAAGATCCAAGGTAATAGTTGTTTTCGAGCTAGAGAACAGTGATAAAAACCAAGAGGAAGGAGAAGGAGTTGTAAGCTTTGCTTTCGGATGACTTAATTCTCCTATAATTTCAGCGTCATTTTCTATAGTATCTACCAATGTCACTTTAGTCAATACATCTTTAAATTTTTCTGCAACATTCTCGTCAATATTTAAAAACTCGCTCTTATCCCCGGACATTTTTTTCAAGTAGTCATCAAATTTATTCTTTTGTTCATCATTCTTTGTCACATCAACAGCGTAGAAATGAATCCCTTTCTCAGTAGCAATCTTTGCTTCTGCCTGAGCAGAGAGGTTATGATTGTAAAAGACATTTTTTCGACCGTAGAAAATGTAATCAACGAGGGAATTTGCAAACAAGTCAATTGCTTTTTCAGAGGTATTTGTCAAACCAATCTTTTTACCGATATAACTGAGAGTATTCGTAGGTAACTTAGCCTTATCTAATTCTGTTTTTAAATTGTGCTTTATTTTTTGAACAATTTGATCTCTAAATGTCAACGGCTCTAGCTTACGCTCATAAAAGCTACGGAAATGGTAGCCTTCACCAATTTGTTTATCATAATTGAAGTTCTTTTCTCCTAACTTCGAACTATCTACATCAGCTAAATCAATATAGTCTAACGGATTTTTTACAAATGCTCCAAGAATTTTAGTTAATCCTGCTACAGTAGATACCCCATCTAAAGCCTTATTGAAACGGGTAATACCAATCTTATCCAAGAAGTTTATTAAACTCTGTGCATCATCCAACAAGTTTGCTCTGCGGACAGTCACATCAAATGTAAATGGCCAAGGCAATAGAGGGTTAGTATGCACCACTTTATCTTCATTGATTGTCTTATACTTAGTTTCTGTTTTCGCAGCATCCGTCAAATCATAACTAAATGTAGACTCCCCTTGTGACAGAAGTACAATATGTTTGCGTTTCCCTGATTTCTCGCTTTCTAAAATGCGACGTGCTTCGTGGATTGCTCCCTGCATATCTACGCCCCAATTGTAATTTTGTTCAGCATTGGAAAAGAGGTTATCTATTGTATCTTTCACATTGGTCTTATTAACTTCTTTAGATTCAGACAACTTGCGATTAAAACCGATTACACGCACAGAGTTACGAGAATTATGATCATTGGTTGGGTCAGTCATCTTTTCGACAAGCTTTATAATGTTATCTTTAGCTGTTTTTTTAGCCTCTTCATCCATTTTTTTAGATGTATCCACCAAGACAACTATTTCTGCACCCTTATCAATTTCTTTCGGCACAATTTGAGTTGTTACTGTGACAACTCCATCTTGCCCTACTTCTGCTGTTCGAGAAACTGTAAAAAGCTCTTTAGGAGTTTTATCCACTGTACTAGATACTGTTTCATTTGGTTTTTCAACATTAGTAGAATAGTCATCTACTTCCTTCTCCACATACTGAACGGCTGGTTCTTCTTTTTCTGTTGCTTTTCCTTCAGAAGAACTAGTGTTTTCAGCAACTTGCCCCGTTGGCTCTGAAGCGTTTTCATTCGTTAATGCCTCAGGAGAAGCAGATTCTGCATTCGATTTTGGTAAGTCCGAAGTAGAAGAGGACTCAGCCACCTCTCCTTCCTTGTTTTCATTATCTTGGACAACTTTAGAGTCTTCAACGACGGCAGTAGCCATAATCGGAGAAGTGCTATCTGTCTCCGCAGTTTTTTCCAAAGTAGGTGTTTCTGCATATACTGTCACAGTATTTTGGGGATAGAGCGCTCCCGATAAAGCTACCCCCGCTCCCAGCGAAACAAGTCCAATTGATAGCTTCCGCAAAGTGAATTTTGGATGATTCATTATGATTCCTTCTCCTTGTTCTCTATAAATTTAGAATGTATTTTCGCCCTTCTTTAGGTATTTTCAAAAAAGGAAGTATGGATGTCAATGGTAAATAACTTTAGTATCATTTTGTTCAAGAAGCGTAGAGCTTTTGGGAAAAGAATAGGCACCTTGTGTATTCATAAGGTGCCTAAGTCCTTCTGTTAACTGCTTACTTCACCTATCAAGTCAAGCAAGCATGATTACAACTCAAAGTTCCTATTTATCATTAACAATGACCATATCACAAAATGTGCGAGTCTATTACTACACAATCCATTCTACCATATAATTTAAAAACAGAATTTGTTTTTTCTCTATCGTTTGTTTATGTTTATTCTATTCAAAAAATGATAATTGGTCTTTGAGTCTGTTATCACACACATTTATACAAGTGATAAATATTGCAATGAGTCCTCAAACTCTACTTTCACCTCTATAAGCAAATAATTCATTGAAAGAAAAATTTTAACTCTTTTAATTTAAAGCTACACAATGCCTCTCATCTGTCGCAAATGAAATTTTGAGAGAGCTTTGTCATCGCCTTTTACTCACTTTCTGTTATCTTTTTCTTGCCAATAAATAGAGCAAATAAGAATAATACGATTGATAACATTATATTGGCAACTAAGCTCGTTTTTTCACCGGTCTTAGGCAGGCTTCGAACTTGGGTATTCTCACCACTATCATGTGAGTTAGTTCTCACAGATACATTTTCTTTTATACCTTCGTCTCTTACAGTACGAGCCATTTTCTCTTGCTTAGTAGGCATATCTTTTTTCGAATCATCAAAAATAGAAACCGTTTCTTCTTTTGATGTCTCTGCATTTTGCTCTACTTTTTTGTCAGTCAGCGTTTGGCGCACAGGTGGCAAAATAGTTTGTTCAAGTGTGTCTGATTGTTCGATATTTTTGGTAATTTCTTTGCTAGGTTGCTCTTCCTTCTCGTCCTTTTTATCTGGTTTATTAATGCGGTGACCATTTCCTTTTTGAACCGTTACGACTTCCCAAGCTACCTGTTCACCTTCTTTATCAAACGCTCTAAACGATAAGGTTTCTCCATTTTTTAAAACACGACTACCCAAATCAAATTCGAATCGACCTGTTGAATCAGTTGAAGTTTTACCAATTATCTCCTCGCCATTCTGAGTTGATACTAATTCAATCATTACATCTGGAGCTGTTTTGCCACTGATGTAACCATGATCTGTAGTGACTTTTTCTACTTGAAATGGTAAATCCGTCACGTCTTCATCTTCCAAATATTGCCCTACAACTTCTTCCTTACTAGCGATGATATTATTTGTAACCGGGTCAATGATTTCAAAGCGAATTCTCTCACCTTTTTCAAAAGGCAATTGTAAATCTTGAATTTGGAAACCAAAAAATCCTAATTCGTCCACTTGAACTGGAGGATACTGTTTTCCTTTGATTGACGAAACCATGCGAACGTAGGCATTAAGATGTATCGTTCGACCGACAATATAATCTTTTTTATTATGCAGTTTAGGTACAATGATAGGATCTTCATCTGTCGCTTCATCCATATCTGCATCTTGTAAATAAGTTGCTAAAGATGCCATAACAGATTTATCCAATAATATACTTGAACCATCAACTGTATCAAGATGGACAGATATCAGATCCTCTTGTTGATTGTGAGTCAATCTGTAGTACTTATCCTCTGATTGTAGGGCAGGCAAAGCAATCTTATAGTGACCTGTCTCATCAGCAATAGCTTCCATGATAAACTCTGAGGTATCAGCATTGTATAGATGTACTCGACCTAAAGGAAATGTAGTTCCTTCCAAAACTGAAGTCGCACTTGATAAAGGTTTTACTGTCATTTGTGAAGATACTTTTTCTTTTACCAATGGTTTCACAATGGTACTAGTAATCACCGGCTGACCATCTTCTGATACAAAAGACAAAACCAATCTATCATCTGCTTTAAATTTTGAACCTGCTAAACTCTCGGAAAAAGTAACCTCAAATCGTCCATCTTTAGGATCAATTAGTGTCTTATCAGAGACAAAACTACCATTTATTGATAGATAGACTGAACCTTTGACAGAGGTATGACCAATAACTTTGCTCGTATGTTCAAAAACTGGTTCGATGAACACTTGATGCATTCCATTAGGTGTTTTTTCTAATCTTTTTGCTGGAATTTCATAAGCCTCTGGATGTCGATTAGTCCTCACTACTACTTTACGTTCTTCAGAATCTGCCTCTAGAGTCCAAAACTGTTTCGGCAAAGCACTAATTTCCACAGTTTGGCTGTGAGCAAGTGGTTTACTCAACTGATAAGAAAAATCTCCCTTATCATCTGCTTCCAAAATATTCTCAATAGAAGTAACTGCTTCCCCATCTATCGTAATCGCTACATATCCACCAGGAGTGGTATTCCCTGAAATGGTTTGATCTCCAGCTTGAATCGGAGCAACCTCTAGATGGTTTTCAATAAATGGAAGTTCTTCCTCCGTATCCTCCATCTCTTCCGATTTTTTTTCTTCACTCGGTACCTCATCAGTCACTTCCTCAGCTTCAGCATTTTCCGAAACTGTATTGGTAAGCGATAATTCCGTGCTTTCTAATTGAGTTTCAAGAGCTGTAGCGTCAGTCTCCTCAGCCATTGCGGTTTCCATATTCATCCCTGTACCAATCCATAGAAAAGCAATTGCCACTGAAACTAAACCCACCTTACTTTTTCTCAACGAAAAAATCTTGCTATTCATCTTTTCTCCTTATATCTGTATTAACAATTAACGACACATATTGTCCTAGTTTTATTATAAAAAAAACATCTCATAGAACATTGTTTTTCATTAGTTTTTTATCTGTTTCACAGTTGTCTGTAATAAATAGCATGCTACATTTCGCAAAAACTTTGCTGGTTCTCACAGACATTTAGTTTTTCTTTTATTACTTGTAAATACAATTTCTAAGTTATGGCACATTCAAAGTAAAGAACAAGCGCCTGAATTTTTCTATGATGCAGATTATTGTTTTTAGCTCGGAGTGCTCGCTTTAATTCGTCAACTTATACTCAATGAAAATCAAAATCAAACTAGGCGACGCAGATGCAGATAGAACTGAAGTTCATCAAATCAAGTCAACAACGTCTGATTTTGATTTTCGAAGAGTATTAAATAGGAGTGGTTTTATTTGTCATGATGCCACTTGTTTATTTTGTTAACTATCACTTCATAAAACATGATTGTCCTCACAATAAAAAAAGCACCCGAAGGTGCTAGGTAATGCCTCCCTACCGACTTCACGTTGGAGTAGGTAGAAAAATTCATTAGGCGTTGAAAGCATCTGTCAATTGTGGCACCACTTGTTTCTTACGTGAAACGGCACCAGCAAGGAAAGCGTGGTTGTTTTCCAACTTGAAGTTGAAGGCCGCTTCCACCTTGTCCATGTTGCTACCGAGCGCAAGGATTTCAGAGTTTGAGTTAACGATGTCTGTAATCATCAAAACAAAGTCAGAGTAGCCATTTGCTGCTGATGCTGCTGTCATAGCTGCTTCGATTTCTGCTTGACGTTCCAAGACTTCTGCAATGTCCACTGTGTTGACTTGGGCTACACGCACGTCATTTCCATTCAAGCCAAATGTTTTGGCGTCGATGTCAATCAATTCTTCTGCTGACTTGCTAGCAAGGTTGGTACCAGCTTTCAAGAGTGTCAAGCCGTATTCTTCCAAGTTCACACCAGCAATTTCCGCCAATTCAGCTGCTACTTGTGGATCTGTTGCATGAGTGGTTGGAGATTTGAGCAAGAGTGTATCTGAAATCAAACCTGATAGGAGAAGTCCAGCTACTTCTTTTGGAGGTGTTACTCCGTTTTCTTTAAAGGCACGGTAAACGATTGATGATGCTGAACCTACTGGCTCCAAACGCATGTACAATGGATTTGCCGTTTCAAAGTTTGCGACACGGTGGTGGTCAATGACAGCTGCCACTTCCACTTCCTTGATGTCTGCGATAGACTGTTGGAATTCATTGTGGTCAGTCAAGATGACTTGGCTAACACCTTCTGCTTTTGCAGACTCAACCACGCGCGGTGCAGTAACACCAAAATAGTCAAGAGCAAAAGCAGTTTCTTCATTTGGCGTTCCTAGAACTACTGCTTCCGCATCACGACCAAACACTTCACGCTCCAAGTGAGCCCAGCCGTATGATGATGCAATGGCATCTGTATCAGGATTTTGGTGACCAAAAACTAAAAATTTAGACATGTCTACAACCTCATTTTTCTAATAATCTTCTACATTTTACCATAAATAAAGCCCAATGTGAACATGGACGAGTCCAGATTTGCCAAACGTTTTCAAAAAGAGTAAGATAGTAGGTAATAATGCAAAAGGAGAAACCTATGAAATTTTCAGACTATACCTATGTTCGTCCAGATTATGAAGCTATCAAGGCTCAATTTTCTGACCTGACAGACCAGTTGGCTCAGGCAAGTGACTTGGAAACAACTCGCACACTTGTGGCAGCCGTTACAAAATTACTCAACCTGGTCGATACCCAGTACAACCTCTGGATGATCCGTCATACTATCGACATGAACGATGAGTTCTACAATGAAGAAACCAAGTTTTGGAATGAATATTCGCCACTTTTTGAAGAATTGACCACCAACTACTACCGTGTCATTGTCCAGACGCCGTACAAGGAAGAGCTGTCAGACATCTTGCCTCAAACCTTCTTCATGCAGGCAGAAAACAAGCTCAAGACCTTCTCATCTGATGTTATCCCCTTGTTCCAAAAGGAAAATGAATTGACCGATGAGTACAGCAAACTGATTGCTGGAGCAGAGATTGATTTCCAAGGTCAGACCTACAACCTGGCACAAATGGGGCCATTCGGTCAATCAACCGACCGTGAGGTCCGCAAGGCTGCTTCTGCTGCTACAACTGCCTTCTTTGAAAGCAAGGAAGCTGATTTTGATCGTGTTTACGATGAATTAGTCAAGGTCCGCACGGAAATCGCCCACAAACTTGGCTTCAAGGACTATGTGGAATACGGCTACCTCAAGATGAACCGTTTCGATTACAATCGTGACATGGTCAAGGTGTACCGTGAGGAAATCCTCAAGCATATCGTACCGATTGTGCAAAATCTTCGTGAACGCCAAGCCAATCGCTTGCAAGTTCCAAGCCTCAAGCACTACGACCTCAACCTTGAGTTCTTGGACGGAAATGCTGTTCCTCAAGGTGATCCTGACTTTATCGTCAGTCAAGCCCAAGACATGTACCGCGAATTATCCGCAGAAACAGGCGAGTTCTTCGATTTCATGATTGAGCATGAACTCTTGGACTTGGTCGCAAAACCAGGCAAAAACAGCGGTGGCTACTGCACCTATATCCCTGACTTCAAGAGCCCATTTATCTTCTCTAACTTCAATGGAACCAGCGGTGATATTGATGTTTTGACCCACGAAGCAGGTCATGCTTTCCAAGTCTATCGTTCCCGTTGGATCCAAAGTCCAGAAGTTGTCTGGCCAACCTATGAAACCTGTGAAATCCACTCCATGTCTATGGAATTTATGACTTGGCCGTGGATGGACCGTTTCTTCAAGGAACAAGTCGATAAATATAAATTTACCCACTTGGCAAGTGCTCTACTCTTCTTGCCTTACGGTGTCTTGGTGGACCACTTCCAGCACGAAGTCTATGAACATCCAGAGATGACACCAGCTGAACGCAAGGCGACTTGGAAAAAACTCCAAGACCTCTACTTGCCAGACCGTGATTATTCTGAGTCAGAAGCCCTCAACCGCGGCATCTTCTGGTATCGTCAAGGTCATATCTTTGCTAGTCCATTCTACTACATCGACTATACCTTGGCCCAAGTTTGTGCCCTTCAATTCTGGAAACGTACACAGGTAGATCACGATGAAAATGCTTGGGAAGACTATATCCGCATCTGTGATTTGGGCGGCACCAAGTCCTTCTTGCAAGTGGTTGAAGCCGCAAACCTCCAATCACCGTTCAAAGAAGGTGCCCTTGAAAGCACAGCTAAAGCTGCTGCTGATTGGTTAAATACAGTTAAGGATAGCGACTTATAAAACACAAAAATCTGAATGAATCAAATGACTCATTCAGATTTTTTGATTATATGATACTTGTCCCTAACACATTAAATCTTTTTCGCATCAATCTCCGACCTCTTCACTATTATCCCTTAATTCTATTCAAGTACTCCTGATAGGTCTCTGTCTCCATCAAGGCCTTTGCATTTTCCACTCGAGCCTTCGTTGGGGGCTTGGTCCCCTCTAGTGGATAGGGTCTGCCCAACTCACGCCACTTAAATTCACCAAGATTGTGATAAGGTAGCACCTCAAAACGTTCGACATTTTTTAAGGTTTTAACAAACTTACCAAGTTCAATCAAGTCCTCATCTCGGTCAGTCAAATTTGGTACCAGGACATGACGAATCCAAACAGGCTTACCAATGTCTGATAGATATTGAGCACATTCTAAAATAGTCTTGTTACTGTGACCTGTCACAATGCGGTGTTGCTCAGGATTCATTTCCTTAATATCAAGGAGCACCAAATCTGTTACTTCCATAAGCCGACTATATTTTTCCAAGTAACGCTCTGTCTTACGGAAAGTCAACGCACAGGTATCCAAAGTAGTGTGAATCCCTTTTTCTTTTGCAAGGGTAAACAGAGCAATTAAAAAATCAATCTGGATGGTTGCTTCACCACCTGAAACGGTAATCCCCCCTTCTTTTCCCCAAAACATACGAAAACGCAGAGCTTCATTCAAGACATCTTCCGCCGTTCTCTCAGTCGCTGCTGGATTGACCAGATCCCAAGTATCTGGGTTATGGCAATACTGGCAACGCATGTGACAGCCCTGCATAAAGACTACAAAACGTACCCCTGGGCCATCAACCGAACCAAAACTCTCTGTTGAATGAACCAAACCTGTCACTTTACGATAATCAATTTCTGTCATCATCTCATCCTCATCATTTTATAAGACTAGTATATCACAAAAATGAAAACGCTTCTATCATTTACTTTCTTTCTTTCATAACTATCACCTTCCTTAAGAAAAAAGCTAAAAGACTAGGTTGCCCTAGTCCTTATCGGTTTCTTCTTTCTCCAGTGGTGTAATCAAGAGTTTTAATTTTGTTACGCGACCATTTTTTACCTTATCGTTAATAAGAACCAGGTGGTGATCTTTACTATCCACTTCAAAGGAAACTTTCTCGTCTTGGCTCGGAATGGTACCGACTCCTGTCAGATAATAACCAGCAATCGTATCAACGTTATCACTTTCCAACTCCATCTCAAAATGCTCATTGAAGTCATTTAAGGTCATATTCCCTTGGACGATATAGGTGTTGTCAGCAATTTCTCGAACAAAAATTTCTGTCTTATCGGTCTCATCATCGATTTCCCCGACAATTTCTTCCAGCAAATCTTCCAAGGTAACGAGACCTGCAACTCCACCATACTCATCTAACAAGATGGCCATTTGATTTTGGGTATTTCTCAATGATGTCAACAAATCATCCACGAAAATCGTTTCAGGAACGAAGAGAGGCTCCTGCATAATTCGGCGGATGTTGAGATTGTCAAAGCCATTACTGAAAGCTTCTGACAAGATTTTCTTGGTATGAATCAGACCAATGATATTGTCCTTATCGCCATCATAAACAGGGATACGTGAAAAATTCTGCTTGAGGATGGCTGCCATGATGGTTGCTGTATCATCCTCAATATCCACCATGAAAGCATCCGTACGGGGAACCATTACTTCACGTGCCATCAGCTCATCTAAAGAGAACACACCTTGAAGCATTTCGATTTCTTCAGCATCTAAGGTTTTCTCACTCTTTGTCAAAATATATTCAATTTCATCCCGTGTCATTTGCTCATCCGCATCATCAAAATTCATAGGAGTAATACGGCTGATAAGATTCGTTGCAGCTGATAATAACCACACGAACGGACTAACAATTTTTCCAAGGAAAATAATCACTGGTGCAGTGACTACTGCCAGATTTTCCTTCATATTCATGGCAATCCTCTTAGGGTACAATTCGCCAAGAACGATTGAAACAAAGGTCAACATAGCCAGTGCAAGCCAGTATCCTGCGGTTTGCGCTGTTGTTGAATTCCCCATCCATTTGGCAAATACAGCTCCCAAATCATTAGCCAAGCTAGCACCTGAAAGGATGGAGATGAAGGTAATACCGACCTGAATGGTTGATAGAAAATTGTTAGGATTCTCTAAAACTTGAAGCAAGCGAATATATTTTCTCTCACCGTCTGCGGCCTTTTGTTCCACTCGAGAACGATTGAGGGATACAAGGGCCATTTCTGAGGCTGAAAAGAAGGCATTGAACAGAGTCAATAAGAATAAAATTAACAGTTGTAAATAGATGGTCTGACTACCAGGGTCTTCCATGATGTTCTCCTATAATAAAATTTATAACATTTCCATTATACCACAAATTCTAAAATTTAACATATTTCTTGTTATAAATAGTCCCTCATGTCTGTTTATGTTACAATAATCAAAAGGAATAGGAGAACAACTATGATTATTTCGATGAAGAATGTCCACTATAAACGACAAGGTAAAACTATTTTAGAAGACATCAACTGGGAATTTAGGAAGGGAGAGCGTTGGGCTATTTTAGGGCTAAATGGGGCTGGAAAGTCAACCCTCCTTCGTATTTTAATGGCTGAATTTTGGAAGACCTCTGGTGACTTGACGGTTCTTGGAGTGGAGTTTGGCAAGGGAGATATTCCTAGCCTTCGCACTAAGATTGGGGTCGTCGGCTCTTTCCTTGCCGAACGCTTTCCCATCGATCTGACAGCCGAGCAGATTGTCCTGACTGGAAAGTACAAATCCTCCATCCTCTACCGTGAATACGGTCAAACTGAATTGGATGAAGCCATAGACATGCTCAAAACCATCAAGGCTGAACACTTGATTGGTCGGACCTATGCTAGTTTGTCACAGGGCGAACGCCTGCTCCATCACATTGACCATATCTGCCAACTCCCAACGGCTCCTGCCATTATCTACGTCACCCATCACGCCGAAGAAATCACTGATAATTTCACCCATGTCCTCCTGCTCAAAGATGGAAAGGTCTTGGCACAGGGTCCCAAAGAAGACATCCTGACACCTGAACTCCTCAGCGATTTTTATGGCAATCAGGTAGAATTGATTGACTTGGGTGAGGGAAGATTGTTCATTAAGCCGATATTATAAAAAAACAAATCCAGCCCTAGTTTGAGCTGGATTTTAATCGTTCCACCATGACCAAAAATGGTGGGGTATTGACTTGGTTGAGCGGTTTGTAGAGCATGGCGGTAAAGACAGTCTGGTCTAGCTGGCTGATAAAGTCTAAGACTGCATCCTTCTCAAGAGCTCCACCCTCGTGACCATAGTAAACCATGATGGCTAGACGCCCCCCAACAACAAGTCGGTCAAGAACTTTTTCAATAGCTTGAAGGGTGGTTGCAGGCAGGGTGATGACTGACTTATCCGCCGAAGGAAGATAGCCCAGATTGAAAATCGCTGCCTTGCACTCCTCCACATACTGGTCTAGGTTTTCGTGTCCTGTCAAAACCAATTGGGCATTGGTCAAGCCAGCTTTTTCTAGTTTTTCAGCCGTTGTGGTCAGGGCTTGTTCCTGAATATCAAAGGCCACAACTTTTCCTGCTCGTTGGGCTAAAAATAGCGTGTCATGGCCATTTCCCATAGTCGCATCGACCGCTAGGTCCTGGTCTGTTAATATCTCATCTAAAAAGGCATGAGCCATGTGTAAAGGTCTAAGCATTTTCTCTCCTTAAGCTAATAATCTTACATAATATTCGGTCAAGGTGGCTTCGTCCACCTTTTTGCGTTGCTGGAGCCACCAGCTGACCGTCTCCACAAAAGTCGTCACGACAAAATGTACCAGCAAATCCTCTGGAAGATTCCCCTTGTCCTGCATGTAGTCTTCAACCACTTTTGGAAAAATGTCGTGTTTCAACTCCGCTTCCAGTTCTCTTAGAAAATAGGCATTGCGGGACAACAAAAGGCTGGCAACACGATCTTGATTGGTCCGAAAGTGTTTGAAAATATGAACCAGCAAGGTCTTCACATCCGCATCTTCACGACCTGTAAATAAATGATGAAAGAGGTCATGACAAAGTTCTTCCAAAAGAGCCTCTTTACTTGCATAGTGGGCATAGAAAGTGGAACGCCCCACATCTGCCAGGTCAATGACATCCTGCACGCGCATCTCGTCATAGCCCTTATCATTTAATAAGGCCAAAAAAGCCTGAAAAATAGCTCTTTTTGTTTTTGCAATTCGTCTATCCATTTTTCGTACATTTCAAACAATTTGTTCAGAAAAAGACAAACCGTTTCTCTTGTTTCTAGTTTTTCGGCCCATTACAGTGCATAATAAACCTATAAACAGTATAACACAGAAAGGGAATCTCATGTCATCTTCTAAAAATACATTTATCGCTTTTCTCCTCAATCTCAGCTTTTCTATCATCGAGTTTATTTTTGGTTGGCTCTTTGGTTCCAGCGCTATCTTAGCAGATGCTGTTCATGATTTGGGTGACGCCCTCGCCATCGGATGCTCTGCCATCATGCAAACCTATGCCAACAAGCCTGCTGATAGGGTTTATCCCTTTGGCTACAAGAGATGGAATATTTTGGCCGCTCTCTTGACTTCTAGCATTCTGATTATCGGCTCCAGCTTGATCCTTGTGGAAAACATTCCCAATCTCTTCCATCCCCAGCCTGTCAATCAAGATGGTATGCTGGTACTTGGGATTATCGCTGTCATCATCAATTTCCTTGCTTCCCGTATTGTAAAAAATGGCCATGGCCATAATGAGTCCATTCTCAGCTTGCACTTTTTAGAGGATATTTTGGGATGGCTGGCGGTCATCCTTGTTTCCATCATTCTTCAATTTACTGATTGGTACTTTCTAGACCCACTTCTCTCGCTCTGTATTGCTATCTTCATCCTCTCCAAAGCCCTGCCAAAAGTTTGGAACAATGTCAAGATTCTACTTGAAACATGTCCGCAAGGAGTAAATCTTGAAGAAGTTAAAGGAGTCCTTCTGGCTCTTGAAAATGTTCACGAAATCACTCAACTGAATGTCTGGACCATGGATGGATATGAACATTGTGCGACTGTGACGGTCAAACTGACAAATCCTGCTGTAGCAGACAAGACCAAAGCAAAAATACGGAATTCTCTCAATTCCTTTGGCATTATCCAGAGTACCATCGAAATTTTGTAAAAAAATTTAAAAAAATATCTCATTTTCCTCCACCCATTTACGAATAAATAGGTATGAAGACAATTATCCTATTTTTCCTTGGAGCTTCTATCGGCTCCTTCCTGGGATTGGTCATCGACCGTTTCCCTGAACAGTCCATTATCGCCCCAGCTAGTCACTGCAATGCTTGCAAACGACGGCTCAAGGCTTGGGATCTAATTCCTATTCTTTCCCAGCTTTCGACAAAATCCAAATGCCGTTACTGCAAGGCGAAGATACCTTATTGGTATCTGGGATTGGAATTCTTAGCTGGTCTAGTTGTCCTGCTCTGCCATTTTCAAGTCCTAAACCTAACCGAAACCATTCTCATCTTGGCAGGACTAGTTTTGACCATTTACGACATCAAGCATCAGGAATATCCTTTTGCTGTCTGGCTCATTTTTACTTTTATAGCTCTGGTACTCTCCCAGCTCAACTGGCTCTTCTGTGGCTTTTTACTCTTGGCCTATCTGACTGAAAAATGGCAAATCAATATTGGTTCTGGTGATTTTCTCTATCTGGCAAGTTTGGCCTTAATATGTGGATTTACAGAACTCCTCTGGATTATCCAGATTAGTTCCCTCCTAGGGCTTCTTGTCTTCACTATTTTCAAACCCAAGTCTATTCCCTACGTACCACTCCTTTTTCTTTCAAGTATTCCTATCATTCTGTGCATCTAAATCGAGTTTTTCTCGATTTTTTTGTTATAATAGAAGGCATATTAGAGTTCAACTCCATCAAAATAATTGGAGTGCCTTCTTGATCGGAAGGCAAAAGGAGAAACGTTATGACACTATTTAAGGATGACAGTTTAACCCTGCATACCGACCTTTATCAAATCAACATGATGCAGGTCTATTTTGACCAAAACATCCACAATAAACACGCTGTATTCGAAGTCTATTTCCGTTCACAACCTTTTAAAAATGGCTATGCTGTATTTGCCGGTTTGGAACGCGTTGTAAACTACCTCAACAATCTCAGCTTTAGCCAGACAGACATTGACTATCTGACAGAACTAGGTTATCCGCAGGATTTCCTTGATTACTTGTCCCAATTGGAAATGACTCTCACTGTCCGTTCGGCTAAGGAGGGCGACCTAGTCTACGCTAACGAACCCATTCTTCAAATCGAAGGACCATTGGCACAATGCCAACTAATCGAAACTGCCCTCTTAAACATTGTCAACTACCAAACCCTAATTGCCACAAAAGCTCGCCGTATCAAGGCTGTCATTGAAGATGAGCCCTTGATGGAATTTGGTACTCGCCGTGCCCAAGAAATGGATGCTGCTATCTGGGGTACACGGGCAGCCTTTATTGGTGGAGCATCTGCGACTTCCAATGTTCGAGCTGGAAAAATCTTCGGCATCCCTGTCGCTGGTACCCATGCCCACGCCTTGGTTCAAACATACGGAGATGATTACAAGGCTTTCAAAGCCTACGCTGAAACCCATCATGACTGTGTCTTCCTCGTTGATACCTATGATACGCTTCGTATTGGTGTTCCAGCAGCCATCAAGGTTGCCAAAGAAATGGGAGATAAGATTAACTTCAAAGGGGTTCGGATTGATTCAGGCGATATGGCCTATATTTCCAAGAAAGTTCGTCAGCAATTAGATGATGCAGGTTTTACAGATGCGAAGATTTACGCATCTAATGACCTAGATGAAAATACCATCCTCAACCTCAAAATGCAAAAGGCAAAAATTGATGTCTGGGGAGTTGGTACCAAACTCATCACCGCCTACGACCAACCAGCTCTGGGCGCTGTCTACAAAATTGTATCCATCGAAGATGAAGATGGAAATATGCGTGACACCATCAAGCTGTCTTCTAATGCGGAAAAAGTCTCCACTCCTGGTAAGAAACAAGTTTGGCGCATCACCTCCAAAGAAAAAGGAAAATCAGAAGGGGACTACATCACCTTTGCGGACACTGACGTCACACAGATGGATAATATCTATATGTTCCATCCAACCTACACCTACATCAATAAAACCATCGAGAACTTTGATGCACGTCCTCTCCTAGTTCCTATTTTCGAAAAAGGAAAACAGGTCTATGAACTTCCAAGCCTAGCGGAAATTCAAACCTATGCCAATCAAGAATTTGATAAACTCTGGGATGAATACAAACGCGTGCTCAACCCTCAGCTCTATCCAGTCGACTTGGCACAAGATGTTTGGGATAATAAAATGAACCTCATCAATCGTATTCGCAAACAAACTCAGACCAAATTCATCTAAGAAAGGTATGTTATGACCCTACAGGAAACAATCATCAAAGAATTAGGTGTCAAGCCAAGCATTGACCCCAAAGAAGAAATCCGTCGCTCCATCGACTTTCTCAAAGATTACCTGAAAAAACACCCATTTTTGAAAACCTATGTCTTGGGGATTTCTGGTGGACAAGATTCGACCTTGGCTGGTCGTTTGGCCCAGCTGACTATGGAAGAAATGCGGGCGGAAACGGGTGACGATTCTTATCAATTTATCGCTATCCGCCTACCTTACGGCGTGCAAGCTGACGAGTCTGACGCCCAAGCAGCCCTAGCCTTTATTCAACCAGATGTCAGCTTAACCATCAACATCAAGGAATCAACAGATGCCATGGTGGCAGCAGTCAATGCCAATGGGCTTGCTATGTCTGATTTTAATAAGGGAAATGCTAAAGCCCGCATGCGCATGATTGCCCAATACGCTATCGCTGGGGAACGCAAGGGGGCGGTTATCGGAACCGACCATGCAGCTGAAAATATCACTGGTTTCTTTACCAAGCACGGCGACGGCGGTGCAGATATTCTCCCCCTCTTCCGCCTCAACAAACGCCAAGGAAAACAGCTTCTAGCTGAACTGGGGGCAGATGAAAAACTCTACCTCAAAGTCCCTACTGCGGACTTGGAAGAAGACAAACCTGGCCTTGCTGACGAAGTCGCTCTCGGTGTTACCTATAACCAAATCGACGACTATCTCGAAGGCAAAACCATCGACCCTCAAGCCCAAACCATTATCGAAGGATGGTGGAACAAAACAGCCCACAAACGCCATCTGCCAATCACGATTTTTGATGACTTTTGGAAATAATACTCTTCGAAAATCAAAATCAGACGTTGTTGACTTGATTTGATGACTGAAAAGCTCCTGTGGAGGTTTTCAGCCTGTTCCCTTGAAATATAAAAGGAATAGAGTTCTAACATCAACTTGAAGGTGCAAACAATGTTCGCTATATTTCCAACCTTCAACTATCTCCCAGATAGTTGAAGCTAGGCTACTTTTGATTTTCATCGAATAATAAAAAATGGAGCCCTGACAGTTGAACCGTCAGGGGTTTTGTTTTTTATTATAACTTCAAACCATAATGAAAAAAGCCCACGCAGGAAAAAACATCCTGCATGGGCGTCAATGGACACGGTGCCACCTCACTATGGACTCGACTAGAAAAGTCCATAACTTTTTCTCCTCTAACAAGGAGGCGCACGATAAGGGGTGCGGACCGAACTCTCATTGTTTCGAATTCATCGAACCAAACTCGCTTTACTAAACCAGACAATCCATAAAACGGATACGAATGCTTGTTTGGCATCAGCCCATTTCATAAACCTCTATCATCTATTCACACCAACCATAGACTCTCTAAAGACAAAGTGTTTATTACTTTTTCTGATTACTTGTAATTATACGTTACAAAATCAAAATGGTCAAGTAATTTTTAGAAATTTTCTAAACAATTTGAAAATTCAGTTTCCATTGCCTGAACCCATTAAAAACTAACAAAAAGCCACTCTGCTTAAGTGACTTTCTAAAAAACTGTACTCACGAGGCTGGGCTCAAGCCCAGCACCGCTTCTCAAAGTTAGTGTCAACATCTCAGCACAGTGGTTGATTGGGTTTAACAGTCCAGTGGAGTGAAACAGTTCGAGGAACTGTTTCAGCTGGTCACCTTAAAACTAGAAAGTGACCATAGAAGCCGAACCTAAATATCTTTCCCACTCCCATATCAAAGATAGCTTTAGCTAGTCAAGGTCATTTTTAAGGGAATACTGACTGTATTTCAAAAAAATAACGATATGTAGCTTAAACAATAGCCTTAGATGGACATTCTGAACCTGTGACGGTAGGTTCTAAGATTCCTGTTTGGAAAGGATTATCCCTCTCTTTATCAATGAATAGGTAAAATAGGCTAGTATTCCCCCCATTGTATTGGTCCATAAATCATCGATTTCAAAGACGCGTTGGGCATCAATCAGCAAATCCAGTAGTAATTGTGTGCATTCAATAAAAAGACTGATACAAAAACTATAACGAATCACCGCTCGAAGGCTCCGCCATTCTTCCCTAAGAAACAAAAGAAGAAAAATCAGAGGGAAAAGTAGAAAAATATTAGTGATGTTTTGCAAGAAAATCCACCCTAGGTCCGCCAAACTATCTACCTTGTCCCCGTTGACGATGCTGTTGAAAGGAGTTGGTAAAAGATAGAGACGGCCAATTTGAATAATTCCCGGGGTCGAGAAATCCTTATACTGTGGGTACCAAGTCTGAGGTAGAAAACAAAGTAAAACAATAGCCAGAGCATAGGCTCCAGCTAAGGTCTTACAAATCTGTCTTCCTAGCTTGGTCAAGTTTCCATCTGCTTGGAAGAATTTTCTCATGCTCGAATACCTGCCTTTGCTTTTGCAGCTGCAATACGAGCACGGGCTTTTTCACGGTCTTTCTTGAGCGTATTGGAACGCAATTGACCACAGGCAGCATCAATATCTGTACCATGTTCCTGACGAACGACACAGTTAACACCATTTTTCTTCAAAACATCAAAGAAAGCAAGAGTACGTTCCTTGGTTGAACGACTGTACTGGTCATGTTCACTAACTGGGTTATAAGGAATCAAGTTGATATAAGACAATTTACGGATGTTCTTGGTCAAATCAGCTAATTCCTGTGCCTGTTCCACTCCATCGTTGACCTCATTGAGCATAATATACTCAAAAGTCACACGGCGGTTGGTCACTTTGATATAGTCTTCGATAGCTTCAAAAAGAACTTCTATAGGGAATTTGCGGTTAATGCGCATAATGCTCGAACGAAGGTCATTATTTGGCGCATGTAGAGATACTGCCAAGTTAACTTGGACACCTTCACGTGCAAACTCACGAATTTTCGGTGCTAAACCTGACGTAGAAACAGTGATGTGACGGGCACCAATTGCCAAGCCCTTGTCGTCATTAACCACTCTCAAGAAGGTCATAACATTATCGTAGTTATCAAGCGGCTCACCAATCCCCATCACAACGATATGGCTAACACGCTCATTCTGATTGCGCTCATCCAAATACTTTTGTACCAACATAATCTGAGCCACAATCTCACCGCTAGTCAAGTCACGTTGCTTAGGAATCAATCCAGATGCACAGAATGTACAGCCGATATTACAGCCAACTTGTGTCGTTACACAAACAGAAAGACCATAGTGCTGGTGCATGAGAACTGTCTCAATCAACATGCCATCTGGCAGTTCAAAAAGGTATTTGATAGTACCGTCCTTAGACTCCTGTACAATCCGTTGTTTGAGCGGATTAACTACAAAATGTTCTTCCAACTTTTCAATCAAAGATTTTGGCAAGTTGGTCATTTCCGCAAAAGATTGGACACGAGAACGGTAAAGCCATTCCCAAATTTGAGTGGCACGGAACTTCTTCTCTCCGTTTTCTAAAATCCAATCAACCAGATTGGCTTGACTAAATGCATAAATTGATGGTTTCATATTTCTCCCTATTTCTGGCGGATAACAAAGTTACGCTTCACTTCATTCATCTCACGCTTGCTCTGCTTACGCTCATGTTTTTGAGAACGCTCCGTTTGACTCGCCTTAACACCAGCATTCTTCATAGTAAAATGACGCTGTTCCGACTGTTTATTTTGCTGCTTCCCTTTTTTCTGACGGTCATTGCGATTACTTTTGTTTTCTTTTGGCGCAATAAGCTCCGTCCGTTGCTGATTTCTGTTCCGATTGCGAGAACGACTCCGCTTCCGACGCGGTCTATCCTCCTCCTCAGCAGGCAAGTCTTGCGGATTCGGATTGGCTAAGACGAAATAAGCACAACCAAAATTACAATACTCCGTCAAATAGTCGTCCAAGCGGCTGATTTTTAAGTCTGATTTAACATTTTTATCGTCTGTATAGAATCCCCTTAATCTCAGCTGCTCATTGCCCCAATCTCCCACAATATAATCAAATTTGAGCATGAGTTGTGAAAAACGTTGACCAAAAATCGTCTGGTCAAAAGCATTCTTGTAATCTTCCAAAAGGTCCAATTCAATATTTTCAGATACAACCTTATCTCCGACACGAGCAAAACTCGGACCGGGGTATTTATTATAGTTATACATTTCAGGTGAAATTTCTTTTTTCATTTGTCCTCCTATCTTATAAAATCTTCATACGTAAAAATCATTTGATTAATAATCTATCTGGTCAGAATCTAAATTCTCACACTTAACCTTATCATTATAACACGATTTATCTGGAAATTCTCCTACTTTACCATTTAGGAGAAATTTCTGACAATTATAATATTATTCTCTAGCAAAAAAGGACGATTTACTCGCCCTTCGTTTTCTTCAAATAATCAATAGCCTCTTGAACAGTTTTCACAGGAACTACCTCAATATCCAATCCTGCTTTCTCCGCAGCTTCTTTAGCTTCCTCATAGTTGGTTTTAGCCTTTGGATCTTCCTTCAAAACTTCTACATCAACTGGATTGTTTGGTACAAAAAAGATACTTGCACCAGACTTAGCTGCCGAAATGACCTTCTTATCAGCCCCACCAATGTCACCTACTTTTCCATCCTGCTCGATAGTCCCCGTACCAGCAATAATCCGACCATCACGTAAGTCAGGCTCTGCGAGTTGAGTATAGATGGCGAGTGTAAACATCAGACCAGCACTTGGACCACCAATATCTCCTGTTTGGAAATCAATCGGAATCGAACTTTGAACCTCTGTATGGTCTACGAGAGTGATGCCTATCCCGTTTTTGCCATTAGACAATTTGATAATCTTACCGTCCGCAGATTTTTCCTGACCAGCGCTAATATAACCAACTGTCACATCACTTCCAAGTTCCAAGCCACTCACATATTTTATCAAATCAGGAGAAGACTCAAATGTTTTTCCATTGATACTCACAACAGTGTCGGCAATATTAAGAACTTTTTTAAAGGTCGAATCATCCGCCAAGGCAAGTACATAGACACCAAAGAAATCAAGATCGACTTCTTTTCCTGCCAAGGTCAAACCTTGGTACTTCGCCATATTTTGCGATGTCTCCATGTAAAATTGTGCTATACGGAAATACTCTTCATTGTCGGCCCCTCCTGTCATCTCTTCAGAGGAACGAACTGTCGTATAGGGATCAAACTGAGCAGCGAATAGTTGTAAAGCTGTAGCTTGTTGGACTGATACATAGGTGAAGTTGTAAGAGCCATCCTCTTGGTCTATTTGATTGTTCACCGTTAGTACCTGACGAATATCGGCAGCTCCACCTGGACTTTCCAAATAATAAGGCAGACGAACAAAAACGGCAAACCAAATCAAAAGAGTTCCTAAAACAATAGATGCAATTAAGGTTAACTTCCTATTTTTCTTCATTCTTTCTAATCTCCTCACTAACAATTTCTGGAACATAAGGGCCTATATCCTGTTTGAAATACAGCAATTCTCGAACCTGGCTGGATGATACGAACTTAAGCTCTGGCTTGGCGATTAAATAAATAGTTTCCAAATCTGGCGCCAACTGACGATTGTAAAAATCAAAACTTGACTCGTATTCCAAATCGGTCGCATTACGCAATCCTCGGACCAAATGTGTTACTCCATAGCGCTTAGCTACATCGACTACCAATTCATTTTCAGACAGAACAACCTCGATATTCTCCATTCCTACAAAAAGCTTCTCCAAAATGGCTTTTCTCTCCAAGCCCGTCAAGAGTCCTGCCTTTTTAGGATTGGTAAAAACTCCCACATATAATTTACCAAATAGTCCACTCGCTCGTTCAATTAAGTCCAAGTGTCCATTGGTAATGGGGTCAAATGAGCCCGTAAACAATCCAATCTTATCTGACATATACTGTTACCTTACTAATTCCGTAGAGTTTTTCTTTCCATATCCCCAGCTCTGCTATTTCCTCCGGAAGAGAGACCGCCTTATCCGTTTCGCAGACTACCATAACATCATCTGCTAGTAAGTCACGGCGACAAAGTTCTGTTATCACCTCTTCAATTTCCTGCTCTGCATAAGGAGGGTCCAAGAATACCAGGTCGAAAGGCCCTTCCACACTGTTCAAAGCCTGTCTAGCTTCCATTGCTAGAAGCTGAAATTTATCTGCTTCCTTAGTCATTGCAATATTTTCACGGATAATGGCTTGTGCTCGTCGATCTCGCTCAACCAGAACTGCTGACTCCATGCCACGAGATATAGACTCGATAGATAAACCACCACTGCCGGCGTACAAGTCAAGAACTCTACCACCCTCAAAATAGGGACCAATCATATTAAACATGGCTCCACGGACCTTATCCGATGTCGGTCTGGTTGTTTTTCCATCTAACGTTTTCAGTGGTCTTCCACCATAGCTTCCCGATACAATTCTCATAAGGTATATTATAGCAAAAAATGAAGCTCGTTGCTAAAACCAAGTGCACTTCCTGCTTTCCTTTTTGCACCAACTTTTTCAACATTCTACCAAATACACTCTCAACCGCTATAGCAGGAAATCATTCTCGCACTATTCAACAAAATGGTAAAAATAAAAAGCAAGGAAATTCTGTTTTACGCGAAATTCCTCACTCTTATCGTATGTATTTAAACTAGATCGTTACAATAAAAAATTGATGTTGAAATACAAATAGCTATTTTTTTCCAGTATGCTAATACACCATAAAGAACCAGTAGCTAAAAAGTCTACGGATTATCTGGTGAACTCTCGTCAGCTGTTGGAACTGTTTCTACTGACTCAACCAGGCTAGTTGTTGAATCCGTCGTTTCCGCCGGTGTTTCAGAAACTGTTGGAGTTTCTACCACAGGTGCTCCTTCACTAGTCGGAGGGACTGAAGTACTTGTACTAGTTGACGCCACGCTGCTTGTATACTGGCTTGTTGAACTCACACTTTGATTTCCATATATATTTTTATTAGGCACTACATAGGATTCTTGTGAGGTCTCACTAGCTTCAGCAAGGTCCGTTGACTGACTAGTCCCTGTTTCAGATACTTTTTTCTCATCAGCTACTTTTTTGGCTGCTTCCGCCCTGACCAACTCCGCTTTTAGCTTAGCCTGTGTTTGAGCATCTGTCTGCTGTCCCACTAACTCTTTTACTTGGTCAATCCGTTTCTGTAATGCTGCTTTTTTAGTCGCATCCGTAACCTTGTTTACTGCAGATTGTGCCTCTGCAAGTTTCTCCTCAGTATGTGTTCCTTCTAATACAATGACAGCATTCTCAGCATCCTGAAATAATGTATCAACCGTTTTTTTCTGATTGGGCACTTGCTGTACTGTCTTTGTATCACTTGTTTCGCTTTGAGCATTTTTATACCAACTAGCGCCTAAGCTAATCAATAAAATAAGTCCCATAAAAGAAATAATGCCAATTTCTGCCAATGACAACTTTTCAAATTTCTTTTCCATATTTTTGCCCTTATCCGTCTTATTGCATAAGAAAATACTCTAGCCTACTGACAATGCTACTTAGTCGTTTTTACCTTACCATTCCATCCGTTTAGACCATAGCTTAAAATATAGATTTCGTTAAAGCCCTGTTTCTTCAGATGAAGAGCTGCAGGCGTTACCAACTGACCACGATCATTCTCATAGATTAAGACAGGTCTGTCCTTACGCAAAGCAGCTGTAGACTGGCGCAATTGCTGGTAAGGAATATTTCTCGCGCCTAAGATATGCTTACGATTAAACTCACTCGGGTCTCGCAGGTCAATCAACTGACCTCCGTGTATCTTTTCTGCAAATTCTGCATTATCAATCACAGTCGCTGCACGACGCAATCTCCAGTAATTAAAGCCCATCCAGGCTCCCAATACTGCCAAAAATACTAAAAATACCCAAAATGTTTCCATCACTCATTCTCCCTTGATTTCTGATACTCTAATTCCAAACGATGTTCACGCCTCAAAACAAGCTCTGCTTCCATATATTCCAACCGATCTAAGACACCTGCCTGATAGATTCTATTTAATTCTATCTGCATCATTTCAATATCGTAGAGACGGTTGCCCATATAGACAATTATACCAAACCGTTTGAGTAATTGTTGCACATCATAAAGTCTTTTCATAAAAAAATTGTAGCAGAATTTTAGGTGTTTTTCAATATAATACTCAATGAAAATCAAAAACAGACTAGCTCCAAAGGTTTGGGGAACCTTTGGAGGTTGGAGATAGAGCGAACGTAGTTCGTTACTACTTACGCAGATAGAACCCTGTTACTATTTTGTTTCAAGGTAACAGGCTGAAAGGCTCCACTGGAGCCTTTCACTCATCAAATCAAGTCAACAACGTCTGATTTTGATTTTCGAAGAGTATAAAAACTCAGTCAAAAATCAGGTCTATAAAAAGATTGGACAAATGCCCAATCTCATTCGTTTATACTAACCACCCCTTTTCCTGTGCTACCTTAACAGCAGCGGTACGGTTTTCGACACCTAGTTTGGACAGGATAGAGGTCATGTAGTTGCGGACTGTCCCGTCAGACAGGTGGAGCTGGCTGGCGATTTCCTTATTGGAGAGACCTTCTGCCACCTGCTTGAGTAGTTGACTTTCCAAGTTGGTTAAGGGACTGCGTTGGGTCAGGAGAATGTCCATCAACTCCGGCGAATATTCCTTCCGCCCCGCCAAGACCGTTTCAATGGTCCGCATGAGGTCTGCGATGGAGCGTTCCTTGAGCACATAGGCATCCACATCTGCCTTGACCGCTCGCTCGAAATAGCCTGGTCGCTTGAAGGTGGTCATGATGACGACCTTGACAGGCAAGGCTTGCCCCCGCACCCATTCCAAGACATCCAGGCCCGTCTTTTCAGGCATTTCTATATCTAAGAGCACCACATCTACTGGCTCTTTTTCTAAAAGAGCAATGGCCTGACTGCCGTTTTCTGCCTGTAAAACAGCCTCAACCGCATTTTGAAAGCCCAAGAGCTGACAGAGGGCGTCCCGCAGCATTGCTTGATCTTCTGCGACTAAGATTCTCATTCTACCACCTCCTCAAGCGGAATTCGGATGGACAGGCGGGTGGGATTTGCCAGAGAAAGAAATTCCAAGCTCCCTTTCACCGTTACCAACCTGTCCTTTATGGTATGCAATTCCTGACCAGTCAACTGGGTAAAGCCCACACCGTTGTCTTCGTAGTGCAAAACCAATTCTTGCTGGTCTTTTTCAAAAACCATACGACATTTGCTAGCCTGGCTGTGTTTGAGCAGGTTGTTGGCCAACTCTCTCAGCACCATAGCCAGTTTGTTCTGGACAGGTAAGCTGAGCTGCTCTGCTATTTCCCCGCCCAAGACAACTAAGTCCACTCCTGCCAAGTCCAACATCTGCTGCAAAATCTGAAGTTCCTCTGCCACGGTATGCTGCTTGAGGGACTGGACAATCTGGCGGACCTCCTGCATGGAGTCCTTGGCCAAGGTCTGAAGGTCTGCCACCTCCTTCTTGGCCTGGTCAATCTGATTGTGGTCTAAAAGTGTCTGGACCAGCTCAGCCTTGACAGACAGCATGGCAAAGACATGACCTAGTGTGTCGTGCAAGTCCCGACCGATACGGTTGCGTTCATTCTCAGCCAGAAGGAGATTGATGGACGCATTCTGCTCCTGTAGGCGTTGCTGAAGGGCTTCCCGCTTGGTCTCAATCCAGCTGAAAATCAGCAAGGCCAAGCCGAAAAAGTGGATAACAAGTGCAAAAGCTCTCATCTCAAAAGGAACAGGGCCAAATAAAGCCCATAGAATAATAACCAGCAACAAAAGCCCGTAGGACACCGTCCGATAGGTCGGTCGATTCTCTTTATAATACCAGCCCAGCATATTGGACAGGTTAAAGATGAAGAGGGAAAATTGCAGATTGCCCCAAAAACTCATGACCGCGATATAGCCAATCAGGTAAAACCAAGCCAGCATGGAATAGAGCTTATGGTCAGTGTAAAACAGAGAACAATAGACCAAGGCAAAGAGAATGGTCGCTAGGACAACTGCCGTCGGATTGGGACTATACTGGGCATAGTAAAAGGGAAAATAGAGAAAGACCATGCCCACGAAGAACATGAGTGGTACCTTTCTTTTTTCAAATATCATCTGTCACCTCACTACTGCTCGGATTTTCTATTTAGAACTAGAGCAATTCCTAAGAAAATTATCGCATAGCCTAGGACAATTAGCAAGGATTTCCAGAGAAAATCTCCCTCTTGGGCATAGGTGGTCACCAGCTGGTTGACATGGTAGCTAGGCATAAGTTTGCAAATCCGCTGCACCCAGTCTGGAAAGAGGGAAACGGGCATCCAAGAGCCGCCCATGATAGCCAGAACAAAGTAGAGCAAGTTGGCTACCACCGACATGGCCTGTTCAGATTGGATTTGCACCAAGAGTAAGCCGATAGCTAAAAATACGATAGAGGTTACAAGGAGTATGAATGCGGACACGACCCATTCTTGAGCTGTCATCTCTACACCCTTAACTAAGCCCCCCACCGCAAAGACAATGGCAATGGAAGATACAAAGCAGAGTAAGACCCGCACTAATTTGGACAGGTAGTATTGCCAGATTGGCAGGGGCGAATGCTGGATAAAGGTCAACCAGCTATTCTTTCTGTCCTCTGCCAGCATCATGGGAAAGGTAAAAAGGGCAAAGCCCGACATGGAAAAGCCTGTCATGGTCAGCATGTAGGACTGGATAAAGGCCTTTTGTATGGCTGCATCATCAAACTGAACAGTTGATGAAAAGATCAGGAAAAAGATGACGGGCATACCGATGGATAGGAGAAATACACCCAAACTTCTGGATAATTTTACCGCCTCTACTTGAACTAATGCTTTCATGATTCTTCCTCCCTCGTCTTGTCAAATAGGCTATTGAGCAGGGTCTTATTCTGCACTTCCAGATCTGAAATCCGACAGCCTGCTTCCTGCAAACAAGCCCAAACCTGCTCAATCTCACAGGTCTTGAAGCTGACCGTGTCTTGTTTGTAGCTGATCTCATTGATTTCAGCCAAGCTCTCCACCACCGCTGCAAAGGCAATCGGCAAAGTCACTTCTTTTTCTTGCTCCTCACTCCGCATAGCAAATGGCGTGGTATCTCTTAGTAGCCGCCCCTGGTGTAAGACCAAAATCCGCTCCGCCGTATGCTCCACTTCCTCGATATAGTGGCTGGTATAAAAAATAGTCACACCCTGAGCCTTAAGTTCATGGACAATCTCCCAAAAACGCTGGCGGGTCGAAGTATCCATGCCCGCCGTCGGCTCGTCCAAGAAAAGCAACTTGGGCTTGCCAATCAAGCAGATGATGAAAGCCAAGAGCCGCTTCTGACCACCCGATAGCTTGCCGGCCAGTTGATTTTTTTGCTCTGGGGAAAAGCAGAGCAGACTGTCGATTTCCACATCTGTCAGACTATCCTTGTAGATGGCTTGGAAAAAGCGGAGCAATTCCTTGACCTTCAGGTCTGTCGGGATAGCATTTTCTTGAGGCAAAACTGCTACTGTTTCTTTATTGGACCGAGCCTGTGGAGCCAGACCTTCCAACAACACCTGCCCTTTCGTTGCCTTCCTATCTCCCAACAAACAAGACATAAGCGTCGTTTTCCCAGCCCCGTTTGGACCGATTAAAGCCACACATTCCCCTGACTTAATCTCAAAGGAAATATCAGACAAAATCCCCCGCCCTTTGATAACCTTGTCTAGTGCTCGTACTTCTATCATTTTTCTACCTCCTACTTCTTGAACATCTTACATACATAGTATATCTCGAAAAAGGAGACCCTACCAGAAGCCTTTGTCATGGACTCATGTGACAAATGTCATATTATACTCAATGAAAATCAAAAGTAGCCTAGGAAACGAAGTCGAAGATAGAACTCTGTTACTATCTTGTTTCAAGGTAACAGGCTGAAAAGCTCCACCGGAGCTTTTCACTCATCAAGGCTCTTGACAATGGATAATGTTGATTTTCGAAGAGTATTAAATAATGCAGCAAAAAAAGAGTCCTACTATGGACCCTTCATCTATTTACAACTTAGGTGCTTGACCAAGTTCTGCCTGCAGCATCCAAATATGTTTTTCAATACTAGCCTTAGCCACATTGAAAATGTCGTTGGTTACGCTGTCACCTTCTTCATCACTGACATCAAACCCCTTTTGGAAAAGAGCAGCCAAATAGCGGAACACCTCTACCACACGCGCCAATTGCTCTTCCATCGTCACAGTGTAATCACCTGGAACTTCCTTAAGCTGACTATTTTCACTAAACTCTTTAAGGGTAGAAAATGGTGCCCCACCTAAGGTGATTAAACGCTCACTCATCTCATCCAAATAACCATCAATTTCTTCCATATATTCATCCATCTTTGGATGCCAAATCATAAAGCCACGACCACGCATATACCAGTGAACTTGATGGAAGATTGAATGGGCTACTGATAAATCGGCCACCGCTTGATTCAAAACAGCCTTAGAATCAGCCAGTGATGGACGCGGGCTGAAAGACGCAATTTCTGCTGGAGATTGATAATATTTTTGTTTCATCATATATCACCCTTTCTTTTATTTATAATAATTATAAATAAAAGAAGAAAAAATTGCAAGAATTATCCCTCCTCCTCTGACTTATTGGCAGACAAATCCCTTGCTATATTAACTTATATACGTTAGACTAGTAAGTAAGAATAGTATGTGGGAGTGGGAAAGAACTCGACTAGATCAAAAAGAGTTCGTCTTCCCACCCCCGCACAGTTGATTAGGCCAGATTTGGAGTGCAAAACACGAACAAATCTGCCAATCAACCACTGCGCTGAGATGTTGACACGAACTCTGAGAAGTGGCTCTGGGCTTGTTGCCCAGCTTCATCGCCCCATATGTGTATATCGAGGAGGGATTTTATGTCAGAAGAAAAATTTGACGCAAAACTAGAACAGCTATCTGGCTCTGCAAAAGAGGTAATTGGTAAGCTGACCGGCGACAAGGAAATCGAAGTTGAAGGACTTGTTGAGAAAGGAATTGGCAAAGCAAAAGAGCTAGTTGAAGATGCAAAAGATGGGCTTGAAGGTGCCATTAACGGCATCAAAAATGCTTTCGACAAAGAAGAGAAATAAACAAAGAGTTCAATATAGGTAGGATTGCTCGTGCACTGTTTGATAATGAACATTACACTTAATTTGGTCTTTTACCTATAGCCCGAACAAAAATATGCAAGAGAGGGGAACTCAGACATTTACCTGTCGAGTCTGCCTTCTCTTTTCTTATGCCACGAAAGGAGAATCTATGAAAAAAATCGTTTTTGTCTGTCTTGGAAATATTTGTCGTAGCCCTATGGCTGAATTTGTCATGAAAGACAAGACAAGTCAATTTCACATTGAAAGCCGTGCTACTTCAAACTGGGAATATGGTAATCCTATCTACCCTGGAACACAGAAAATTTTCCAAAAGCACAAGATTCCCTATGACAAGACCAAAACCTCTCAACAAATCTCTCAAGCAGACTTTGAGGAATTTGATGTTATCATCGGTATGGACAGCAATAATGTCCGAGATTTACAGAAAATGGCACCAGCACATGCCCAAAATAAGATTTTTCAATTCGCAGAAAAATCCGTACCAGACCCTTGGTATACTGGAGATTTTGACGAAACCTACGAAATGGTAAAGAAAGGTTGCCAAGACTGGTTGGACAGGTTACAGTCATTTGATCAAGAATAAGATTTTCTATGTAATATTTTTGTAATATTTGTAAAAAAATGGTAAACTATTTCTGACTGAACTGATAATTTCTTACTGTATCCCAGAAAGAACTGATTAGCGTCGGTCAAATCCTATGAAAGAGTAAAACGATGAAAGAGTTCAAATTACCTAGTATAAAATGGCATGATATCACAAGTTATTTCACCCGTCCAAAACTTGAAATCCTCTCCCTTATTATCATCCTCATCTGTGCCCTCTCTGTATTTACAGGGCGAATTGCCAGCAAGCAAGCCATGACTTTCAATAATGGCGCCCTGCAGTACAACGGTTATGTGGTCGCAAATAAAATGAATGGTCAAGGAAAATTGACCTTTGATAATGGAGATGTCTACGAGGGGCAATTTAAAAATGGAATTTTCCACGGTCAAGGAACCTACACATCTGCAAGTGGGTGGGTTTATACCGGGCAATTTAAAAACGGCTACGCCGATGGAAAAGGAAAATTGACCACCGAAGGACAAGCTACCTACGAAGGAACTTTTAAACAGGGGATTTATCAATATGAAAATTAAATGGTTATCCGTTATACGTGTGATTGGATTAGTCTTTGTCCTACTCTATCATTTCTTTATCAAATATTTCCCAGGTGGCTTTGTGGGGGTTGACCTCTTCTTTACCCTGTCTGGATATTTGACAACCGCCCTTTTGATTGATGAGTTTGCAAAACATAAAAAAATAGATATTGTCAGCTTTTTCAGAAGAAGGTTCTATCGGATTCTCCCCCCTCTGGTTTTAACGATTCTTTTGGTTCTTCCACTTGCTCTGCTTGTCCGCAATGATTTCATTGCCAATATCGGCAATCAGATAGCCGCTGCGCTCGGATTCATGACAAACTTCTTTGAAATTCTATCAGGTGGTAGTTACGAGAATCAATTTTCACCTCATCTATTTGTGCATACTTGGACACTAGCCATAGAAGTTCAGTATTACCTTGTCTGGGCTGGTTTAGTTTGGTATCTGACTCGCATCTCAAAAAGTGTGGGCCAACTACGTGGATCAATTTTTCTAACATCTATAAGCCTCTTCTCGCTAAGTTTTTTAGCAATGTCTATCTCAAGTTTCTTTGTGGATAATTTCTCAACCATTTATTACTCGAGCTTCACACATACCTTCCCATTCTTCCTGGGAAGCATTCTCGCAACCATCGCTGGTATCGGAAATACAACAACTGCCTTCCAGCAACAAGTGAATACATTGAGTACCAAACAAGCTATAGGTCTGTTTCTTGGAGGACTAGGAGTAGAACTTCTTCTTCTCTTTACTCTTCAATTCAGTTCCATCTGGACCTATCTAATTGGTTTCCTTCTATCCAGTTTAGCTACAGCAACTATGATTTTTGCTGCTCGGGTACTTCACGAGAAAACCGAAGATGTCAAAGAACCTGCAATTATCCTCTTCTTTGCAAGTATTTCTTATGGTATCTACCTCTTCCATTGGCCCTTGCTCATTATCTTTACACAATTGACAAATGCCTCTATCGCTGCGGGATTATCCTTTGTTTTTTCTACTATCCTATCAACTATTTCCTTCTATATTCTAGAACCATATATTGCTGGTAAAGTAGGAAGTTTGTTTGGATTACCAATGGACTTGAAACCCTATAAAAAATGGCTTCTTAGCAGCTTTGCTTGCTTGACTGCAATTAGCTTAGGTATCTGTCTGTTTGCACCAAAATTAGGAAGTTTTGAACAAGAGAGCATGGTTAGCAATCTTTATCAAGCTCAGACCCAACTAAATACAACACGATCTGCTGCTGAAAACGCTAAAGCTACTAGTTTTGAAATTCAAAAAGGAGTTATTATCTTTGGCGATTCTGTTACTGTTCGCGCAAGTTCTGCCATACAGACCGCGCTACCAGATGCACAGATTGATGGAACTGTCAGCCGAAATCTCTCTGAAATTGCTAAATTGATAAGTCTTTATCAGCAAAATAATAGTTTGAAAGAGACTGTAGTTGTAGCCCTAGGTACAAATACTACGGATAATTATCAGGAACTACTAGACCAACTAGTCAAAGATTTTCCTAAAGGACGGCGCCTTATTTTTGTCACTCCTTACGATGGAAACTTCACTCCGAGCGAATCCATTTCCTATCAAACCGGTCAATACGAAAAAGAATTGGCTGAAAAATATGATTACATTTCCATTGCAGACTGGTATCAAGTTGCAAAGGATAATCCACCAATTTGGTACAATACCGACCTTGTTCATTTCAATCTTGAAAGTAATGGAGGCGAAGTCTTCGCCCAAACGATAAAAAATGCTATCGAAGCCGTTGCTGATGGCCCAATCAAAAACTAGATTTATACATCATCATCCTCTGAGAATTTCTCGGAGGATTTTTGCACTATTTTCCGATAAGTCCAGTGCGAACTCTAAGAAATGGCGCTGTGCCTAAGCTCAGTCTCAATAAATCTTGTGAAATAAGCCACTTCTACAAAGGATGACAAATTAAAACTCCTACCTTTTACAGTAGGAGTTGGTGTCAAATTGACTATTTTTGCTTACTTTGGAAACGCCATTCAAAGCGTTTCTGATCATAAAATGGATACATCATTTGTAAAAGAGTGACGGCAAGTAGCCAACCGCCGATAATATCTGTCGGATAGTGAACCCCAATATAGATACGGGATACAGCTACTAGGACAGCAAGTAGAATCAACACGGCTTGTAGCACAAGTCTAGCTATGCCTTTCTTCATCCTCTGGTGAACAATAATAATAACTGCTCCTGCAATCATCATAGTTGATGCAGTATGCCAGCTAGGAAATGAGTAACCGATTGTATCAATCAACCATTCAATACTTGGACGCGGACGTTGGTAGACATATTTCAGGGCTGTGGATGCCACACCCATCGCCGCAAAACTAGCAAGTAGGAAATAAGCTTCTATCTTCCATTTTTTATAGTAGTAAAAGATAGCAGCTAGAATCATGGTAATAGCTAAAATAATAACCGTATTTCCTAAAACAGTAATAGAGGTCCAAAATTGACTGGCTCCACTTGGTAAATTTCCACGAATGGCAGACTGGACAGTTGAGTCAAAACCTGCTAGGGTACTAGGATAAAATTTTACTACATAGCCCAATATCACAAAGGCTAGAGCAAAAAAAGATGCGTTTCGTAAATGGATTTGTTTATTCTTCATACAGTATAGTTTACCTTATAAAGGTTAAACTTTCTTTAAAATAGGTTGGGCTGCTTTGTAACAGATATAAAATATTGCTGAAAGCACAATCCCTTGTAAAAGATTAAAAGGAAGTACCATCATCAAAAGATAGTTAGTCAGACCCAAGATTTCTTTAATATCAAAATTTGCAAAGGCTGCATAAACAGGCACCGCATAAACGTAATTTAATACCAGCATCACTGCTGTCGAACCAAGCGTCGCAATAGTCGCTGCTTTTAAATAATTTTTTAACGTTTGTTCATTTTTCCAGAAATAAGCTACTGCTAAAATGAAAACTGACATAGCTGCAATATTCATCGGTAAGCCAATAATTGTCGATGGTCCCTGATTATTTAAAATCAGTTTGAGAAAAGTTCGTACCAAAAGGATAGCAAAACTAGACTTCATATCTAGAACAAGCAGACCAAATAAAATCGGTACGAGAGAAAAATCCACTTCCAGGAAACTGGCTGTTGGAATCAGCGGAAATTTCAAATACATGAGCAGAAAGGATACTGCTGAGAGAATGGCGATAATCGTCATTTTGCGTGTGTTTGTCATAAGGTTCCTCCAATTTTTGAAAATTGAAGAAGCGTGGAAGAGCAGGCAAAAAGCCTCCACTTCGTCTTCTCCCATCCAGACTTTACTGTCGGTTGTGGAATTGCACCACATCAGCTTTCGCTCGCAGACTACCAACGGTCTATTTTGTTCTAAAACTGCGTTAGCTCATCTCGACATACATTCAGTATGGTCTTCGATTCGCTGCCTAGTCTTAAAACAAATTACCACGTTTTACACTGCCGGTCGGGAATTTCACCCTGCCCTGAAGACTATTTCATCATACCAAAAAAGCCTTGCATTTGCAAGAGCTTGGTAAGTTTTCACTATTTTAACTTGTCCCCATCATAGGTGTGAACCAAATCTAGACCAGCGAACTGTTGCTGCCGAAGAGCCTCATATACAATCATACACGCTGTATTAGAGACATTAAGACTACGCACATGTTCATCATTCATTGGAATACGGATAGCCTTCTCTGGATGTTCACGCATAAAATCTTCTGGCAAGCCCTTATCTTCACGGCCAAATAAGAAATAATGAATGTTCCCATCATTATAGTCTTCATCCGAATAGGTTTTACCAGCAAATTTAGACACTAAGTGAACACGTCCTTGTTTGCTGGCATAATCCATAAATTCTGCTAAATTATCATAAAAGCGAACATCTAACTTATCCCAATAATCTAGTCCTGCACGTTTCATCTTACGGTCATCAATTGGAAATCCCATAGGCTTAATGATATGGAGAGGACTATTGGTTGCAGCACAAGTTCGAGCAATATTGCCTGTATTCTGTGGAATCTGTGGTTCAAATAAGACAATGTGGTTTTTGGCTGTTTCTTCTATATACTCTAATGTTTCAATATTCATAAGGACCTCTCTGGTGACATTTCACTAAATACGAATACCCTTCGAAAATCAAATCCAAACCATGTCAGCTTCATTTTGCCGTATACCATGCTTGTTTTCTAGTTTCTTTTTTTGATTTTCATTGAGTAAAAAGACTCGACTGTCTCCCATGGTAAGAAAGACAAAAAAATAGCCACACTGCCCGGAGTCAAGCTCAGCAAACAGCATGGTGAATGATGATTCATTCACTTAACTCACAACAGGTTTGAGTTAAATCAATGAAATCGTGATACTATTGTAGCTTAAAGAAGGCTGAAAATCAAGAGTTTTGCCCCATTTTTTTCAAATTTTCATAGAAAATCATAGAGGCTGGGCAAAAAGACCAACCTTGCTTCTCAGAGTTCGTGTCAACATCTCAGCGCAGTGGTTGATTGGCTTTAACAGTCCAGTGGACTCTTAATATTGAGGTGAACTTGTTTCGGCCTATCTCCAGCCTTCAAAAGTTCCCGAACCTTTGAAGCGAGTACTAAAAACAAACTAATACTCAATGAAAATCAAAAGTAGCCTAGAAAACGAAGTCGAAGATAGAACTCTGTTACTTTCTTATTTCAAGGTAACAGGCTGAAAACTTCCACTGGAGCTTTTCACTCATCAAGGCTCTTGACAACGGATAATTTTGATTTTCGAAGAGTATAAACAACTATAAATAACAAAAAAGTAGGTCTCCCTACTTCTGTATATGACGCTTCAAGCTAAACCTGTCTGGGACAGGATCTTCTCCACCTTCCACAAAAGGATGGCAACGCCCAATACGAGCCAGGCCCATCAAAATCCCCTTGAGTCCATGTTCTTGTAAGGCCTCGATCATATAAGCCGAACAAGTTGGACGGTAGCGACAAGAGGGCGGAAAAAGGGGGGAAATAAATTTCTGATAGAATCGGACCAAGCCGATCAAGAGTCTTGTCATTATTTTTTTACTGGCTTAGTAACAGCCAGGGTATGTAGTTTACTGATGTCTTTCTTATTGAGCTTGCGGTATTCTCCTGGACGTAGGCCGGTCAAGTCAAGATTACCAAAGCGAGTACGAGACAGTTTATCTACCTGCAAGCCGACAGCCTCAAACATCTTCTTAACCTGGTGGTTTCGACCTTCATGGATTGTTAATTCCACAACTGAGCGGTTCTTAACAGGGTCCACCTTGATAATCTCATACACCGCAGGCTTAGTTTTTTTACCATCAATGACAACACCACGGGTCAAGGGACGCAAAACTTCCTTGTTAGCAACCCCTTTGACACGCGCCAAGTAAACCTTATCAATCTCATTACGTGGGTGAATCATCTCATCTGTAAAATCACCGTCATTGGTCAAAATCAAGACCCCAGATGTATCCCAGTCCAAACGACCAACAGGATAAATCCGCTCCTTAACTGTTGGCAACAAGTCCACAACTGTCTTTCTTCCCTTGTCGTCTGACACACTAGAAATAACACCTCGTGGTTTATTGAGGAGATAGTAGACCTTCTCTTCGTTATAAATTGGTTGTCCCTCAACTTCTACCTTATCACCCGATTTGATAACTGTCCCTAGCTCACGAACAACCTGACCATTTACAGTAACTAGTCCTTGTTTGATTAGTTCTTCTGCCTTACGACGACTGGCAACTCCAGCATGGGCAATGTATTTATTAATTCTCATTTTCTAACTCATTTCTTTCTACGAATAGCTCTGTTTCTTCTTGAATCAAATCTATTTCAGACACATCAGGCAATTCTTCTAGACTATTAATTCCCATGTAATCCAGGAAATAATCCGTTGTCACATAGAGATTGGGTCTACCAAGAACCTCTTTCTTACCGTTCTCACGAATGAGGTCAAAGGCCTGTAATTTACTGATGGCACCACTGGAATTGACTCCGCGAATATCATCAACTTCAATCCGAGTAATGGGTTGCTTATAGGCTACGATTGATAAGGTTTCCAAAAGAGCCCGTGACATAGTCTGATTGATTGGTGTTTTGGCATAGATTCGCAAAAGGTTTGCATATTCTTTTTTAGTAACTAACTTGTAGCGGTTGGAGGATTCTAAGATGGCTAAGCCTGAGGCTTTGTCTGCCATATATTTCTCACTAAGTTTCTCTAACTGCTGGCTGACAGCTGTCGGCTGCATTTCCAACATCTCTGCCAAATTTCGTAACGTCAAGCCATCCTCACCTGCCACAAAGAGCAGGACTTCGATTTCAGCTAAGCGATTCATCTTCACTCCTTACTAGATAAATATCTCCAAAAGTCTCTGTCTGCTCCAAGACGATTTCATGAACCTTGACCAATTCTAAAGTCGCAAGGAAGATCGTAATCATTTCATTGACATCTTGACTTTCTTGAAAGAGCTGACGGAGTTCAAGGCGTGGACCAGTCTCGAAACGACTGCGAACAAAGTCCATCATGTCTTCGATTTTATATTCATCACGGGCAATGGTCGCATGAGACTGACGAAGGCTTGCCTGTTTTTCAGCCATTACTTTAGAAAAAGCTAGGAAAATGTCAATGACGGTCTTATCCTTGGCTAATTGTACATCATCATAAATCAAATCTAATTTGGGTTTTGAAAAATAGTTGGCCCGTTCATCATGTTGCTCTCCTAATTTCTCACTGAGAAGCTTGAACTTGCGGTATTCTTCCAACTGGTCTAAGAGGTCCATTTCAGGATCATCTTCGGGATCAATTTGCTCAACAACCTTCGGTAATAACCGACGACTTTTGATGACCATCAATTGACTAGCCATGAGCATATATTCTCCCGCTACCTCTAAACGCATGGCTTGCAAGGTAGCAATGTAGGCCAAATATTGCTCAATAACCTCTGTAATCGGAACCTCGTAAATATCTACTTGATACTTGGACACCAGGTGTAGCAGGAGATCAAGTGGCCCTTCAAAATCTTTTAATTTTATATCCATTATCTAAATTTTTCCAAACTCATGCTTGTTTTCAGTCCCAACTGCTTGGCGATTTGGTCCAAGGATTTTCCTTCGTCTATCTGTTTTAGAATATACTGCTCCCGTAATTTTTGGGCTGTCCAATCAGGCTTGCCGATGGACTGGACAAATTCTGTCAGACGATTAAAAAACCATTGACGAGAATAGGTTTGTCCCTTCTTATCGAAGACATAGCGTCCTGACAGATGAGACTCCATATAGGGTATCAATTCCTTGGGCAGAGTGAGCACTCGCTTGGCTCCTCCCTTCTCAACTGTCAGGACTTGAAAATCCAGATTGACCTGCTGACTAGTCAGCTCTGCTATTTCACTAGGAGTCAGCCCTAGTAAGGTAATCAAAAGAGTAATCAGTTGCCCATCAAGCCAAGGACTTTCTTGAAAGAGGAGAGTTAAATCCTCACGCTCCAGTTTCTTTTTGACGCTGGCTGGACCTGACATCGTTTGCAATTTATAAAAACGATCCAGGAGATTATTTTCATAAAGAAAGTAGAGAAATTGATTGACCGCTGACATTTTTCTTTTCTGAGCAGCAGGTTTCAAGTCTAGAAGAGACTGCTGATAGACCAAAAGAGACTGTTGGCTAATCTCCCCCTTTGTTACTATCACAAACTGCTGCAGGTCATAGGTATAGGACTTTTGGCTGTTGACACTGACCTTCTTGCTCTGGATAAAAGATTCAATCGCCTGCTTCATTTCTTGCCTTCTTTTGATGCTAGGGGGAAATTATGCAAGAGAGCATTGATTGCTTTTAAGATGGATTTTCGTGTAATGATTCCCATAAATTCTCTATTTTCCCCAAGGACGGGTAAGAAAGATTGATCTACTAGCTTGCGCATCACTTCTGTCAAATCATAATCCAGACCAACAGTCTCTTCATCTGTCTTTACAATCACAGAAATATCTCTGTTTAACTCATCATCCGATAGTTCATTTTCAGCTTGATATTTAATGATTTCCGTCAAGCCGATGGTTCCAAAAAAGCGGCCATCTTCTGTTACCACAGGTACGCGTGAATAGGTCATGTGACTGAGTAACAGTTTTGCATGGTCAATATTATGCGTATCAATAATTACTGCCAATTTATCCGCTGGTGTCAAGAAAGTTTCTTCCTGGTCCAATAAAAAGGCTTCAAATTCTCTTGCAATCATCTTGAAATATCCTTTGTCAATGCTGGGTAAAGTTGGTGCTGTCGATTGTAGTAATCCACATGGAAGTGATCATCATAGATGGTCACAAGAGCATAGAGACATTCTCTGACCAAACCACGAGGTTGACTAACGGAGCCAGGATTGAGGAAGAGGGTCTTGCCACGCACTTCGGCATCAGGCACATGCAGATGCCCATACAAACAAATATCCGCATCAACTTCCTGTGCCCAATAATCCAACCGCTGCCAGCCGTAATTAATGCCATAAAGATGACCATGAGTCTGAGCGATAGTCACACCATCCAATTGAGTAATGAGCTGGTCAGGGTAACCACCAAAATAGTCGCAGTTCCCATTGACCACTTGAATGCCGTCCCACAAACTATCTTGACTATCCAGCTCCGAATCACCATTGTGAAAGATGGCATCGACCTTGCCAATATAATGATGTTTAATATCCTCTACAATCTGTCTATCCCCATGAGAGTCGCTCATGACTAGGATTGTTTTGCTTGCTCCTGCCATACTGGAAATGCCTCCACTAATTTTTCTAGTGCTTGTGCACGGTGGGAAATCTTATTTTTTTCTTCTAGGGTTAATTCTGCCGAGGTCTTACCTGTTTCACCTACGAGGAAAAGTGGATCGTATCCAAACCCATTTTCCCCACGGAGGTCCATACCGATAAAGCCTTCCCAGTCCGCTTCGACAACCAAACTATCACGATTTGGAGCCGCCATAACTAGGGTGCAGTGGAACTGAGCAGAACGATCTTTCAGTTCAAATACCATGGCCAACTCGTGCAAGAGTTTGGCATTATTGAGCTCATCTGTGGCATCTGGACCTGAAAAACGGGCAGACCAAACTCCTGGCAGTCCGCCAAGTGCATCAACCTTTAAGCCTGAATCATCTGCCAAGACCATCTTGCCTGTCAGCTCTGCTATGGTTTCAGCCTTGAGCCGTGCATTTCCCTCAAAAGTCACACCAGTTTCTGCTACATCTGGCAGGTCAGGATAGTTGTTGAGGTTCTCGACCTGGTAGCCAAAACGCTCAAAAAACTTACGGAATTCCTTGGTCTTACCTTCATTTTTTGTAGCGATCAAGATGGTATCTCCCACGCTTGCCAATCCCTTGTCTTGACCGAAGAAATCTGCCGTGCTAACTCCTGATTGGGGCAGATGGACTAAGAGAAGTTTGTCATTCTCTGTTACCAGAATAGCTCCTTGGTGTTGGAGAACCTTGAACTGTCTATTGTTTAACTCATTCAAAGTATCACAGGCAAATTGAAAGAGGGCAAATTCAGACTGAAGTTTAATCACCTCAATATTGACACACTGGTTAAAATTCTCATCTTCATAATTACCAGCAATCAGTTTGTCAAACAATTGACCAATCTGGTAAATTTCCTGCTCTCTTCCATTTTCAGCAAATGAACCAAATAGATTGGCAAAGCTGGCTTTTCCAATAAACCAATTGTGTTCATCTCTGTATTCGTATATCTTGTCTGTCATAGTTCTACATGCTCCACATGAATATCAATGCCCATCCAGCTTTCAGCTATTTCTTTAAATGCTGCTGGACTAGCTGTTGTGTAAAATTGGTGCTGAATATCCTTTTCGGTACGGCTGCGGTTGATTTGAAAATAATTTAATAAAACAGAAATATCTCGCGCGCACTCTGCCCCACTGTCAATCAACTTGACATCCTTGCCCATGGCATTCTGGATGATGGGGCGAAGTAGGGGATAATGGGTACATCCCAAGACCAAAGTGTCCACTTTCCCAACGAGTGGTCGAAGTGTCTCATAAACAACCTTTTTGGCAAGACTGGACTGGTGGCTATTGGACTCAACCAAAGGGGCAAATTTTGGACAGGCCAGACTGTCTACCTGCGTTTCTGGAGAAAGGGCCTGAATCTTTTGTCGATAAATATCTGATTGAATGGTCATAGCCGTTCCTAAGACACCAACCTTCCCAGTTTGCGTTGCCTTAATAGCTGCCGAAGCACCTGGTAAAATAACACCCAAAACAGGAATATCCAACTTTTCCTTGACTTCTTCCCAGGCTACCGCTGTTGCCGTATTGCAGGCAAAGACAATCATTTTTACATTTTTTGTCAAAAGGAAATTGACCAATTGCCAAGTATATTCTCTGATTTGTTCCGCTGGACGGGGTCCATAAGGTGCCCGTGCCGAGTCCCCTATATAAACAATTTCTTCATGGGGAAGTTGGCGCATTAACTCACGCGCAACCGTTAATCCCCCCACACCTGAATCTAAAAAACCTATTGGTCGATTATCCATAATACTGAGAATAGCCAGAAAATCTGACTAGCCTTTCTTTTCTACTCAAAAAATGGGATCTGGGAATGAATATCCCAGTCCCAGTTTGATTATTTTTTCTTGCTTGCCACTTTTTGTTGGCTCTTGATTTGGCGAAGTACTTGTTGTACTTTTGCCTCGCTTGGTTTTTGCCCCATTTGGCTCATCATCAAACGCAAAGCATTTTCATCCAACACTGGCTTGTCAGCAATGTAGTTTTCAACTTGTTTGCGTGACAAGTAAATACCCAAGGCTACACCACCTGCAAATGCCAATACAATAAGTAAAATTGCTAAACCTAAGTTCATTTGTCAATCTCCTGATTCTTCTAAAAATAATTCATTCGGAATTGCCCTGCGACAATCTCTTAATGAGTCTATTATACCAAATTTAGCAGGCTTTTCCAAGACTTACCTGTCAAATTCAAAACCGTAAATGGTTGCGAAATAATCCTCTGGTGTTTCAGCACGACGAATCATACGCGCTGTGCCATCTTCCTGCAAAAGGATTTCAGAAGAACGCAGACGACCGTTGTAGTTGTAGCCCATGGAGAAGCCGTGGGCACCACTGTCATGAATGACCAAGGTGTCTCCTACTTCGGCTCGTGGCAATTCACGATTAACTGCAAACTTGTCGTTGTTTTCACAGAGGGAACCTGCCACATCCACCACTTCGATTGGGGCATCTGGGCGCGTGATATTGGTGATATGGTGGTAGGCGCCATAGAAAGCAGGACGCATGAGATTGGCAGCTGATGCATCGACACCAATATAAGTCCGATAGGTTTCCTTACGATGAAGCACCTTTGTAATCAAGTGACCGTGTGGCGCTAACATAAAGCGACCCAATTCTGTAAAGATTTTTATATGTCCCATACCAGCTGTCGTGAGAATGTCCTCGTAAACCTTGCGGACACTCTCACCAATGATAGCAATATCGTTTGGTTCTTGCTCAGGACGATAGTTGACCCCAATCCCGCCTGAGAGGTTGATAAAGTCTAAGGTCACACCTGTTTCCTCACGGATTTCCAAGGCCAATTCAAAGAGTTGACGAGCCAAGACAGGATAGTAGTCATTTGTTACTGTATTCGAAGCTAGAAAGGCATGGATCCCAAACTGCTTTACACCCAGTTCTTTTAGCTCCTTATAGCCTTTCATCAACTGTTCCTTGGTCATCCCAAACTTAGACTCTTCTGGGTGGTCCATAATGTCCGTTCCCAGCGAGAAGACTCCTCCAGGATTGTAACGGAGGCAGACCGTTTCTGGAATACCAGCAACATTTTTCAAAAACTCAATGTGTTCGTATGCATCAAGGTTAATGATCGCCCCAACTTTTCGAGCATAGACAAATTCTTGCGCTTGGGTATCATTGGATGTAAACATGATGTCTTTAAAGCCCAATTTTTCACTCATCAGCACTTCTACATCTGTTGCACAGTCCACTCCACAGCCTTCTTCTTGTAGAATTTTCAAAATAGCGGGTGTCGGAGTCGCCTTGACCGCAAAATATTCCTTAAAGCCCTTGTTCCATGAAAAAGCTGCATTGAGGGCACGTGCCTTCTCACGAATGCCTTTTTCATCATACAAATGAAAAGGAGTCGGAAATTGCTCCGTAATAGTTTCCAAAATTTCTTTACTAACAAATGGTGTCTTGGTCATGTCGCTACCTCATCAAATATTTTTCCTATTATATCACAAATATGTGAGGAACTGTAGCTTTCAACTCCACCTAATACTTGCAAAATAAATTGCGAGCGTTATAATGTGAATATCATTAAAAAAAGGAGTAATATATGTCAACATTAGATTTTGATTTTACAGAACGCTTGTATGCCAACTATCTAGCTAATCCAAGCCTACAGGCAACCGAAAATGCCGTGAGCCACAACGGACTTTTGAAATCCTTAGAAACACGCCAAAGCGCCATCGACAATGACTATGTCTTTTCAATCGACTTGACCAAGGACGCTGTTTCAAACCAAAAGGCTTCTGGACGTTGCTGGATGTTTGCTGCATTGAATACCTTCCGCCACAAGCTCATCTCAGACTTCAAGCTAGAAAATTTTGAGCTATCACAGGCCCATACCTTCTTTTGGGATAAATATGAAAAGTCCAACTGGTTCCTCGAACAAATCATTGCTACAGCTGACCAAGAAATTGGTAGCCGTAAGGTAAAATTCTTATTGGATACCCCTCAACAAGATGGCGGTCAATGGGATATGGTTGTTGCCTTATTTGAAAAATATGGTGTAGTACCGAAATCTGTCTATCCAGAATCTATCTCATCCAGTGCCAGCCGTGAGCTCAATCAGTACCTTAACAAATTGCTCCGCCAAGATGCACAAATCTTGCGAGACCTCCTTGCCAAAGGAGCTTCCTCGGAAGAAGTTCAAGTACAAAAAGAAAACTTACTTCAAGAAATCTTTAACTTCCTAGCCGTCAACCTTGGACTCCCTCCACGCAGCTTTGATTTTGCATATAGAGATAAAGACAATGTCTATCACCGTGATACAAATGTAACACCTCAGGCATTCTACGAGAAATACGTTGGTTTGAAACTATCTGACTACGTCTCTATTATCAACGCTCCTACAACCGACAAACCTTACAATAAATCATATACAGTCGAATTGTTGGGGAACGTTGTTGGCGCCCCTGCTGTCCGCTACCTCAATGTAGAAATGAACCGGTTTAAAGAACTGGCTATTGCCCAACTCAAAGCTGGTGAATCCGTTTGGTTTGGTTCCGATGTCGGTCAAAGTAGCAATCGTCAAACTGGTATTATGGCAACCAACACCTACGACTTCTCTTCAGGTCTGGGTATCCATTTCCATCAAGACAAGGCTGGAAGATTAGACTACTCCGAAAGTTTGATGACCCACGCTATGGTCTTAACTGGTGTTGATTTAGACGACAATGAGCAACCTCTCAAATGGAAAGTAGAAAACTCTTGGGGTGACAAGGTTGGTGACAAGGGATACTTCGTCGCATCAGATAGCTGGATGGACGAGTACACTTATCAGATTGTTGTCCGAAAAGAATTCCTCACACCAGAAGAACTAGCAGCTTATCAAGCTCAACCACAAGTCCTTGCCCCATGGGATCCAATGGGAGCTCTAGCATAACAAACGACATATAAAAAAAGAGGGCACCCCTCTTTTTTTATATGTCATAATTAGTCTCTACTCAAACCACCAAAAATACGGAGTAAGTTGAGGAAGAGGTTGATGAAGTCAAGATAGAGCTGAAGCGCCATGGATACGACCCAACCTTGGCCAACATTACCACCAGTTTGTTCGAAAACATTGCGGATACGTTGGTTGTCATAAGCAATCAAACCTGAGAATACCAAAACAGAAATGATAGACATCATAAAGCTTAGACCTGAGCTACGAAGGAAGATATTAATAACACTTGCAATAATAATTCCCCAAAGAGCTGCACGCAATGCTTGTGCCATACCAGAAAGGTTTTTCTTCGTTGTCATCCCAATTACAGCCATGATAGCAAACATGAGAGCCGCTGACACGAAGGCGAGTACAACTGTTTCGCTAGTATAGAACATCAAAATCATGCTGATGGTAATCCCATTTGTTACTGAGTAGGCAAGAAACATTGGTAGAGCCATTGGGCTATTTTTAGCTGCCATTGCTGAAGCAGAAACAACCAAGGCAATCTGACCAATCATAATCAGCATCATGATGATGGAACCTGCACTCAGCAGACTAAGCAATAAAGATTGAAAGACGGTCACAGCCAAGAAAGAAACTAGAGCTGACAGACCAATTCCCATGGCAACCACACCATAAATTTTACCGAAGAAACGGTTGAGGGCGGTATTATCCACCTGATTAATAATAAATGAATCGTTATTCATACTATTCTCCTTTAAATCATTTTATTGAAACCGAAAGACCTTACGATTTTTCCACTTGTGTTGTAAGGGCAGACTCCACTCTCTCACAGCCCAATACTTATCCACACATGTCACAATCCAGGATTCCTTGTAGCGAGGAGGAGCGATTGTCGCACCAAACATATGCTTCACAATGATGTCTTCTTCTAGTTTATTGAGTTGAATGAGTTTCTGAGCATTGCGTTTAGCAATTCGTGGATGAACCCAAGCATGGCTCTTGTTGAATTTGGTATCTCTCCAATCATAGAAGAATAAATCATGCAATAGACCACCACGAGCTGTTGACTTGGCATCCCAACCAAATTTTTTCGCAATCTTATAGCTTGTATAAGAGACATTGATGGAATGTTCCAAGCGCGTGGAGTAATAATGATGAGGAATTTTCCCCAATTTTTGCACCTTAGGTGTGGCAATCAAGTGCCCCACGTAATGCATGTATTCTTTATCTTGTTTATATGCAACCATTCGTTAACCTCGTTGGAATATTATACCACACTATAGTACACTTGGCTTAAATAAAGCTAAACAATAGAATACCCGCCGCAATGGCTACATTGAGGCTTTCCGCCTGCCCTGGCATGGTAATATGGACAAGTTGATCCGCCTCATCGGCTACAAAAGTTGAAATTCCTTGACCTTCATTTCCCATAACCAAGGCAAAACTCGGATTTGGCGTAACTTCCTTATAGTCAACCGACTGACTAGAGAGGGTTGTTGCCAAGATTTGTATATGATTACTTTTTAAAGCAGAAAAAATAGCAGTCATCGGCATCCGATAAACTGGCAAGTGGAAATGACTCCCTTGCATGGAACGCAGAACCTTCATATTGTAAATATCTGCCGACTTATCCGATAGAAATACTCCATCAAAACCAGCTGCATCAGCTGTACGAATCATGGTACCAACATTTCCAGGATCTTGTACATCTTCCAGAACCAAAAATTTTCCTGTTAAGACATCGGGTAAGGTCTGATTTGGTAAGGACAGTTGAGCTACTACCCCTTGCGGTGTCCGTGAGTCTGCTAAATCCTGCATAATATCTGAACTAACAACTGTTACATTGGATAAACCAGCAACCCGATGAACATGTTCTTCTGATACCAAGATATGTTCAATAGGTACTTTGGCTGCCAAAGCCTCCTCCAACAAATGCCAACCTTCAATCAAATAAGAAGAAGTACGGTATTTTTTCTGTTGTAATTTTTTAACCTGCTTGACCAAATGATTGGCCTTTGAGCGAATGATCTCCATGAATGCCCCTTTTTCTTTTACTGCTCAGCCACTTCAATTTTCCAACGGCTAAATCAATTATCTTGATTTTTGAACAGTCTTACCCAACCATGATATAATAAAGTAAATGTCTTGTCAAAAGGAGAAACTTATGCGAAAGGTAAAAATGATTGCATCTGGTCGTGTGCAAGGAGTCGGCTTTCGTTGGTCTGTTCAATACCTTGCTATGGAAATTGGTGATATAACTGGTAGGGTCTGGAATAACGAAGATGGTACTGTAACCATCCTCGCCCAATCAGAAAATGCTGAGAAGCTCAGCCATTTTATTCATGAAATACGAAAAGGGCCCTCTCGTATGGCCAAAGTCACCTATCTCGATGTCACCCTAGCCAACTTCGAAGACTATAAGGATTTTCAGGTGGCTTATAGATAAAACTTGTATATTTTGAACAAAAAAAGTAAAATAGAATGTATCTTGTAAAAAAAGGAATGTATCATTTTGAAAAAGAATAAACGAATTTTATTAACAAGTCTAGCCCTGTCTACGCTAGTATTTCTATCAGGATGTGTGCAGACAAAGAACGGTGTTCCTACTGGTGAAGGTTGGGTCTACAACTTCCTTGTTGCCCCAATGGGAAACCTGATTAAATTCTTCGCAGAAAACCAAGGACTCGGTTTCGGTGTTGCTATCATTATCGTGACATTGATTGTTCGTCTCTTCATCATGCCACTAGGTATTTACCAATCTTGGAAATCAACCTATCAGTCTGAGAAAATGAATTACCTCAAACCAATTTTAGGTCCAATCCAAGAACGCATGAAAAATGCAAGTTCCCAAGAAGAGCAATTGGCTGCCCAACAGGAATACTTTGCTGCTCAAAAACAATATGGTGTCAGCGTGTTTGGTGGAATGGGCTGCCTTCCTATCTTGATTCAAATGCCATTCTTTACGGCACTCTTCTATGCAGCTCGTTACACGGAAGGAATCTCAGAAGCAACCTTCCTTAGCATTGATCTCGGTTCTGCAAGTCTCATTCTAACAGCTATTGCTGGTATCCTCTACTACGCTCAATCACTTCTGATGCAAGTCGGTATGGACGAAGAACAGAAGAAACAAATGAGAGCTGTGGCAATCATGAACCCATTGATGATTGTTATGTTCTCTTGGTCTTCACCTGCTGGTGTTACCCTCTACTGGGTAGTCGGTGGATTTATCGGTCTTGTTCAACAAGCTCTTACAAACTTCATCTTGAAACCACGTATCCGTGCTAAGGTTGAAGAAGAATTTAAAAATAATCCTCCAAAACCATATAAATCAACTATCAAGGATGTAACTCCTAAAGCATCCGCTATCATCGAAGAAAAAACGTCTAAGAAATCAAACCGTAACGCCGGTAAACAACGTTCTAGATAAAAAATCGCAACCATCTGTTTCAGATGGTTGTTTTCTTATATAGTTTTTTGAACTTGCTCCAACTATCTGGGAAATAGTTGGAGGTTGGAAATAGGGAGTGGGAAAGAGCTCAACCATTCATAGAAGAGTTCGTCAACAATTTTTCGTTTTAAGTTGTTGAGCTGAATCGAACTCTGTTCGCCTCAGTACTCGTCGAAGAAATCAAAGATATACTAAACGACTATACAAAAAGAGAGAATCTTTCGACTCTCTCCACACCTTATTTCGTTTTTTCAACCTTCAAGATTTTTACATCATAGCTACCAGCAGGTGTTTCAATTGTTGCAACATCTCCTGTTTTTTTACCAATCAAAGCATGACCAATTGGGCTTTCATTTGAAATCTTGTTTGCAAAGGCATCTGCACCTGCAGCACCAACGATATGATAGACTTCTTCTTCGGTCTCACCAACTTCTTGAACAGTCACAGTCTTACCAATTGCCACTTCATCCGCCGCAACTGCATCACTGTTTACGATTTCAGCATAGCGAATTTTTGTTTCGATGGTTGAGATTTGACCTTCAACAAATGCCTGTTCATCTTTAGCTGCTTCGTACTCAGAGTTCTCTGAAAGGTCTCCGTAAGAACGAGCAATTTTAATACGTTCAACAATTTCTGGTCGACGAACTAGCTTTAGTTCCTCTAGTTCTTTTTCTAATTTTTCCTTTTCTTCCAAGGTCATTGGATATGTTTTTTCTGCCATTTGTCTTTCCTTTTCTTTTATTTTTCATGAAAACAAAATTATGTGGAAAACCACATAATTTTGTTTTAAGAATTTACTCATTATTAAGATGTGCATTTACATACTTAGCAACGTTTTGGTTATGTTCATCAATATTATTTGTAAAGTAAACATTTCCAGTTGTAACATCTGCTACAAAGTAAAGATAGTCTGTTGTGTTGGCATTAATCACTGCCTCGATAGCCGAAAGGCTTGGACTATCCACTGGTCCAGGCATCAATCCTGGTGTCCAATAAATGTTGTATGGTGACTCAATTGATGTATCAATCGCTGCATCTTCTGCTAGAGTTGTTTCTTGACCAAGTTTACCCTGAGCATACAAGATTGCAATATTAGATTGTAGAGGCATTGCTGCATTCAAGCGGTTAAAGAAGACACTTGCAATGTTTCGACGATCTTCATCAGTAGAACCTTCTTTTTCAACCAAAGATGCCAAGGTAAGAACTTCATTTACAGTCAAATTCTTAGCAGTAATCGTTTCATAATATGGTTGTAAACGATTATCCATCGCGGCAATCATTTGCTCAACGAGCTCTTCGATAGTTGTTTCATCGCTGTATTCATAAACCGCTGGGAAGAGGTAACCTTCCAACTGATAAATAACTCCACTATCAGCAGCTGGTAAGCTGGCAAACAGTTTTGGATAAGTAGCAACCATTCGATTAATAAAATCTTGGTTGGTCACAGTAGCCATAAACTGTTCTGCAGTAAATGGTGTTTTATCGTTCTTATCTTTTGTATTAGTATTGTCTGTAATAGCCTGAGCAATTTGTGTTAATGTATACCCTTCAACAATCAAAACCTTCCCTGCAGCTTCTTTTTGAGCTGTCGGAGTTCCGCTTTCTTGAAGTGCTTTGGCGATGTCATCCACAGACATATTTTGTTTTAAATTATAAAAACCACTTTGGAAATTATTATAACTCTTAATTTTAGAGTAGTAATTAAAAATAGTAGCATTCTTAATCAACTTGTTGTCAACTAAAATTTTACCAATTTCTAAAGTTGAAGTTCCTTCTGGAATCTCTACCTGAATAGTTTCTGTAGCTTTTGCATTGACTGGTTCCAGACTAGATTTTACCCACATATAACCAGTAACGCCTGTCACTAGGACTGCCACTACAACAATCGACATGATAACAGAGACAATGTGTTTAGCGGCATTATCTTGTTTTTTACGACGTTGCTTGCTTGTTCTGTGGGTTGTTCTTCTTCTGGGTTGTGTTTCCTGCATCTGCTTGTCTACTTCTGGAACAATAGCCGTTGTCTTTGGAGCAATAATAGTTTCCTCTAGTGAGATGATTTCTGTATCACCAGTCACAGCTGACACGTCTTCCGTTGGGAATTCCAAAAATGTATCTTCTAAAGGAGAATTTCCCGGAAGGACAGACTCTACTGGCTCAGAAACTGACGAGCTTGATGGTACTTCATCAAATCCTGCCGTATTAGCAGCCACAAGATTCCTTAATTTCTCCAAGTTTCGTTCAACAGTATCTTGTGGAACTGGACTTGAAACAACTTCTTTTTCAATCACAAAAGTCTCTGGAGTAGCCAAAGTTTCTGATGTTGGCTCTTCAATACTTTCCGTCATCACTTCTGATTCTTGCTGTTCTTCTGACAAGTATGAATCAGGGAAAGCAATACCTTCTACTTTTACAATTTCAGTCTCTCTATGGGGGGCTTTTTCTTCGGCAAGACTAGGCTGGAGCTCGTTGATAACTTCATTACGCTTATCAACAAGAACATCCGCTGACTGTTCCGCCAAACGTTTCACCTTCAATTCTTCCAAATCTCGTAAAATTTGATCGCGGAAGCCTGAAGACTGCGTGTTTTTTTCATTCGTATCCTTTGTCACGCTGTTACTCCTTTCACACAGTTACTATACATTATATCTTAAAGGCTTATGAATTGCAAGAACTTCCCTTTCTACAAGGCTTTCCAGTACATATCACTCCACCTTTGTCCTCCAAATTGCGACAAGGAGGGGCCAAAATCTTCAAACTGGTTCATTTCATAGTAGCTAATCAAATACCCCTTACAGGTCAGGGAAACTCCTTCAAATCCTCCCGCTAAAGCCACTTCTTTTATGGCTGCCAACAAAAGAGTTCCCACTCCCTGTCCCTTATAGGAATCCGCTACGGATAGACTGGCAATAGCTAGGTGACTGCCTGTCGGCATGTCACTCTCTGTCAAGTAAAAAATATCGTCTGTAACAGTCTGCGAAACAGAGGGACAAGATAATAAATATCCTGCTATTTCCCCATCGTGTTCCATTATTAAACAGGTTTTACTCAAAGTATTCAGATAAGTAGCAAGAACAGACTCAGCTATCCGTTCCTCTTTAGAAAAATTGGCATTTTCAATCAAAACAACTTGTTCTAAATCCGAAGGAGTAGCAAAACGAATTTCCATAATTTTCTCCCTTATATAGCGGAAAAACAGGGGCCATAGGCCTCCGTCTTTCTTTTTATTGGACGTTATTTGTAAGATTTGACAAGAGTCTTTCGAAGGAATATTCATAGGACTGAATATCACCAGCTCCCATAAATACATATACTGCATTGTCATGGTCTAAAAGTGGTGAAGTGTTTTCAACTGTAACAAGTCCACCTTTTTTGTTGATTTTAGCCGCCAAATCTTCTACCTTAACCTGACCATTGTCTGTTTCACGCGCTGATCCATAAATTTGAGCAAGGTAAACTGCATCTGCTCCATTCAAAGCATCTGCAAACTCATCGAGAAGCGCAATGGTACGAGTGAATGTATGTGGTTGGAAAATGGCTACCAACTCCTTGCTAGGATACTTCTGACGTGCCGCATCAATGGTTGCAATGATTTCCGTTGGATGGTGAGCAAAGTCATCAATGATAACAGTATCATTGACAATTTTCTCCGTAAAGCGACGTTTGACACCTCCAAATGTCTTCAAGTGTTCTGCAACCAGTTGCAAATCAAATCCAGCAATATAGAGATTGGCAATAACAGCTGTTGCATTCATCACATTATGCTTACCAAAGGTTGGAATTTGGAATTCTCCCAACTCTTCTTCACCATGGCGAACTTTGAATTGTGAACCACTTGTAGAAGGCTTCAAGTCATAGGCAACAAAATCGTTGTTTTCCTCAAAACCATAGTAATAAATTGGAGCATTTGCCGTGATACGACGAAGTTGCTCATCTTCACCAAAAACGAAGAGAGCTTTTTTTACTTGCTTCGCATAATCATTGAAAGCATTGAAGACATCCTCTAGACTGGTGAAATAATCTGGATGGTCAAAATCAATATTGGTAATGATGCTGTATTCAGGATGGTATGGGGCAAAGTGACGCTCGTATTCATCGGATTCGAACACAAAATACTGAGCATTTGCCGAACCGCGACCAGTACCATCACCAATCAAGAAGGAAGTATCTGTGATATTGCGCATAACATGTGCCAATAATCCCGTTGTAGAGGTCTTACCATGGGCACCAGCAACACCGAGGCTCGTAAAACCTTTCATAAATTCACCTAGAAATTCATGGTAACGTTTGTAGGTATAGCCCTGGGCATCAGCATAAGCGATTTCCACATTGTTATCTGGACGAAAAGCATTACCAGCAATCAATTCAACATCTGCTGTAATATTTTTCTCATCAAACGGTAAAATCTGAATCCCAGCTTGTTCAAGCCCACGTTGTGTAAAGTAGTATTTCTCTACATCACTACCTTGAACCTTATGCCCCATTTGATGCAACATAAGAGCAAGTGCGCTCATACCTGATCCCTTAATTCCGATAAAATGATAGGTTTTTGTCATGTTATTCCTCTTCTATATGTGTCAAATTCAATTCTTGTGCCACTTGGCGATCTCGTTGTTGTCTGCGCTCAGGATAATTGTAAACCTGACTCTTTCTTAAAAAGTCATACGAATTTTTCTTTATAACCTGCTCCTGTTCTCTATCTTCTTTCTTCAAAGAATAGACAGCTGGCATATCAGCGAGAATATAGTCTGTCTGACGTAAGTTGTCCGCCAAACGTGTCAACCGACCTGCCTTAGATTCAGTTGTTGAAACGACAGGAGGTTTCACCACAACTTTAGCTGGTGCTGGTTTTTCATCTCTTAAGTAGGTTGCTGATCGTTTTTTCTTCAAGTCTTCTCTAGCCTGTTCACGAGCCAATTGCCCCTGTGTTTTCACTGGAGAAGGCTTCGTTTTAGTCAGTTGCTGAAGGCGTTCCTTGCGAGAATAATGGCTTGGCTTAGCTTCAAACAGAGGAGGCAGGAGCTCATCTTCCGTTTGTGCTACTGGTTTTGTCGACGCAACTCGCTGTGAATCGGTAGACCAGCTAAATTCCTTTTCTTGATAAGGTCCCCTGATATTGCTAATCAGGTCGCTCTCATCATATAAACTCATAATTGGATTTTCTCCAACTAGTACCTCATCATCTGCGACTAGTGGAAATCTTTTTTCATGTCTAATCATAAGTCATCCTTTCGAACCCTTATTATACCATACTTAGGCCTTATTTCCTAATTCTACGCTGAGTCAACTGATTCCGTATCACTCAATCCCTAAAATTTCGCGAATGTCCTCAACCGTCAAATTCGCTCGGCTTTCATTGCCATCAAGGACTGTTTTGACAAGGTTCTTTTTATTTTCTTGCAATTCTTGAATCTTCTCTTCGATTGTCCCTCTAGTAATCAGGCGATAGCATTCAACCTTTTCAGTCTGCCCCATGCGATGAGCTCGACTGATAGCCTGAGCTTCCACGGCAGGATTCCACCAAAGGTCGACTAGGATGACTGTGTCTGCACCTGTCAAATTCAAGCCAACGCCACCTGCTTTCAAGGAAATGAGAAAGGCATCTCGACTTCCTGCATTGAAGGCCTGTGTCATTTCTTGGCGTTGGTTAGCAGGTGTTGAACCAGTCAAAGTATAGGATGTCATCCCAATTTCTACCAGCTGTTCTTCTATTTTTTCCAGCATATTTCTGAATTGGGAGAATATCAAGACCCTGTGTTCACCTTCTTTTAACTGCAAGAGTAATTCTTTCAAACTATTAAGTTTGCCACTCTCACCACTAAACTCTTCCATGAAAAGGCTGGGGGTATCGCAGATTTGACGTAAGCGAGTAATTCCTGATAGGATTTCTATCTTGCTACGATTGATTTGAGCATCATCTGCGCCAGCTATTTGAGTCCGCATTTGTTGAAGCTGGGCTAGGTAGATGGCTTTTTGTTCATCTGTCAGTTCATTAAGTACATTGACCTCTATCAAATCAGGCAATTCCTGAAGAACGTCTTCCTTATGACGTCTGAGAACGAAGGGTTGAATAGTCCGCGCAATGTCTTTGGCTGCTAATTTACCAAAGTCTTGTTTGCCTGGCAATAAACCTGGTAAGACAATTTGGAAAATGGACCAGAGTTCCGTCAAATGGTTTTCAATCGGAGTACCTGAGAGGGCAAAGCAATTCCCAACCTCAAACTCACGCAGTAGCTGTGCAATCTTAGATTGGGCATTCTTCATGACCTGCGCCTCATCTAAAATGAGGTAGTCAAAGCGTTCCTGTCTATAGAGTGCAACATCCTGTCTGAAGGATGGATAGGAGGTAACTAAGACTTGGTGCCCATTGGCAATGATCTCTTCACGCTGTTCCTTATTTCCATGAACAACTGCTACATCTAAACTTGGAGCAAACCGCTTGCACTCATCTAACCAGTTATAAATCAAGCTAGACGGTGCCAATATTAAAACTTTAGAATCTTTTGTCATCCGACTGGACAGAAAGGCGATAGTTTGCAAGGTCTTTCCAAGCCCCATGTCGTCAGCTAAAATTCCACCAAAACCATACGTATCCAGCATAGTCAACCACTTAAGCCCTGTCTGCTGATAATCCCTAAGCGACGTTGTTACTTCCACAGCAGGAAGCGGGAACAAATCTGGCTGAGCTAGATAGCTTGCCATTTCCTCAAATTCCTTGGAAAAACTGACTTGGTTGAATTGTGACAAGGATTGAGCCAATTGGTAACCGGCAAGAGCATGGACTTGTACCTGCCCCTCCTTACCATGACGGGCCCGCAGATAGATTAGGGTTTGACTGATTTTCTTGGTTTCCTCATCAAAAACAAATACCTTACCGCTCGGGCTAGTATAGTGATCCTCTTGATTCAACAAGGCTGTAATCGCCTGATCGATTTCAGATTGTTCAATACCTGATAAGTCAAACGAAATATCCAAAAGTGAGCCGTTACGCACAATTTCTAATTGAGGTTTGGCTTCAATATATAAATCCTGTAGCCTTTCTGCTAGATGAACCTGCCCCATTTTTTGTAATATAGGCAATTGTTGTTGGAAAAATGGATAGAGCTCCTGCTGACTAAGAGCCGCTCTCTGGGCATGATATGTCCCCCTAAAGCCAGCTAAACGAATAGCCTGATAGACCCTCTCCAAATGTTGGAAATGGCTGGCAAATGGCAGGAGAGCCAAATCCTCTTCACTCCTTACCTTACGTCCATCAAAATCCAAAACCAATTGGAGTGATAAACTTTCATTTGCCTCCATCTGAATATGAAATTCTGGCTTGAAATCATGAATGACGAAGCGTTTAGGTGCCTTAACAGTCCCAATTGTCTGCAAATCCAGCAAGCTTAAAGCCAGACGATTTTGGTCAGGGAAATCCACCTGCACTTTTCTCAATCCTGATTCGGTTGGAACAAGTTCGGAAATTTGGTAAATCAGATGTTCTTGATGGCGATTGACACTATAAACCGTGCCATTTACTAAGAGATAGCGCCCATGAAAAAGAGGTCGGACTGTTTTTTCGTGAATAACCATTTCAATCATCTGCGTGTGAACGGTCACCTCAAAATGATAGAGCCCTTCCTCACCTGTCAACGGAAGAACCATCAAGGAGGAATAGAACTGCTGTTGATAGGAAAAGTTAAAATGTTCTAGCTGATTTAACAGCTCCAACCCCTCCTCAAAATAGGCTTGTGGCAGACGAAAATGTCGTCCAAAATGAGTAAGAATATCCGAATCTATACCAACTTTCTCTGGTACCAAGGCCCAGAGAAAATCCAGGAGAGCCTGACTTGGTTCATCAAAATTTTCATAAGTAACTTGCTCATAATAATTTTTACCTATCTGATAGTGACCGTTGGCTTTCACAATGCGCAAAAAAGCTCCGATGTCCCGCACAATGTACGAACGTGTATCTGGCAAGCGGGTAATTTTCAAGGTCCAATCTATCTGACGATCATAAGGCAATAAGCTCCCTTCAACTGATAACTGATACTTAAGCCCCAGTTCAGGTTCTGGCCGCAAAATTTCATCTAAAAAGAGACCGCCAAAATAAGTCCGACGGACGGTTTCCTTATGTTGTTCACCATCTTCTTTCAAAGACTGCTTCATATCCTTGCCTGAGGCATCATTTTTTAAAAAATACTCCGTGGCAGCCAGGTGTTGACAGTAGCCCTTCCTTTGAAATAACTGGCAACTACACTGTAAATCGCTATCTGCATCGCCGTAAGTAAAGCGCTCACCAGCAATATCCAGCACCATCTTTCCATTCTCACTATGAAGAACAGTCAGTTTTCCAGCCTCGTACAAATCAATTCCTTCTTGGCGAATCCGCCCTGGCATCATGCGACCCATTCTAACTCCTTTATCCTTCAACCAATCATCAGCTCTTCTGTAAAATATATCTAAAATATTATCTTTTCATTATAGCATATTTTCAATTTGAATTGTTTAAATAGGTATCAAAAAACACCAGCTGGTAAACTGGTGTCTCTAATGAATAGCTAAATAATAAATCGTTGCTTGCCACATTTTCAAGATTGTTTTTCCGCTTTTCCAAAGCCAAAATAGGGCAAATAGCAGGAAAACAACTGCCACTACTACGTTAATCAAGCCTTTTCCAACCAAGAAAAACTTGAAAAAGAAGACAGTCACACAAGTAAGCAATGCTAGGAGTAAAACATGAATCAGAACTCCCAACCAACCTAGCCAATAGCGAATTCCAAAGGGAGGGTAATTCTTTTCATCGAAGTCTGCTAGACCAGTCAAAAACTCAACTAGCAACTCACCAAAAAATTCCATACTAGACTTCCTTTCTTACCTGTCGATAATATTTGGTTCGTCGAATCATCATCTTGATAGCCTTAAAGGAAAGTAAGGTTAGCATACTAGCCACGAATAGACAAAAAAGGAATATCACAACCAATGGCTGTTTATACTGATTATAGACCATAGTTGAACCACCAGTAAAGGCGATAAAATAGGATGCCAAAGTCACAAAATTGAGCCAGATACAAGCCCCAACCCCCAGCCAATATCGAAGACCGAAAGGTTTGTACTGACTGTCTTCATAAAATACAAGAAAAAATGATGAAAAAGAAAGCAATATCAAAAAAGAACGCCAAATCGGAACCGCTACCATACCAACACCTCCAAGTCCATTCTAGCATATTTACGAATGATTACAAAGAAAAAAGAGGTCACCCTCTTTACTTCCGTTTCCGTGCAATCAGATGAATCGGTGTCCCTTCAAATACAAAGGCCTTACGGATTTGATTTTCCAAGAAACGCATATAGGAGAAGTGCATGAGCTCTTCTTCGTTGACAAAGACCACAAAGGTCGGTGGTTTGGTCGCAACCTGAGTCGCATAGAAAATCTTGAGACGTTTACCCTTGTCAGTCGGCGTCGGGTTAATGGCAATGGCATCCATGATAACATCGTTGAGGACAGCCGACGGGATACGGGTATTCTGGCTTTCGCTAATGGCCTTGATCATCTCAGGCAACTTGTGCAAGCGTTGCTTGGTCAAGGCTGACACAAAGATAATCGGTGCGTAAGACAAGTATTGGAACTGGTCACGAATATCGTCTTCCCACTGCTTCATGGTATGGTTGTCTTTTTCAAGCGTATCCCACTTGTTGACCACGATAATCATTCCCTTACCAGCTTCATGGGCAAAGCCTGCGATGCGTTTGTCATACTCACGAATGCCTTCTTCTGCATTGATAACCATCAATATGACATCCGAGCGTTCAATGGCACGCATGGCACGCATAACAGAGTATTTCTCGGTATTTTCATAGACCTTACCAGACTTGCGCATCCCTGCAGTATCAATCATGGTAAATTCTTGACCTTCTGGGTCTGTAAAGTGCGTATCAATCGCATCACGAGTCGTTCCCGCAACAGGCGACGCAATCACGCGCTCTTCACCCAAAATAGCGTTAATCAAACTTGATTTACCAACGTTTGGACGACCAATCAAGCTGAACTTGATAATATCTGGATTTTCTTCTGCTTTCTGAGCTGGTAGGTTTTCAATGATAGCGTCCAAGACATCCCCTGTTCCGATACCGTGTACAGAAGATACTGGATAAGGATCTCCAAGACCGAGTGAATAGAAATCGTAAATGTCATTCCGCATTTCAGGGTTATCGACTTTATTGACAACCAAAATAACTGGTTTGTTTGTCTTATAAAGGATACGCGATACATACTCGTCAGCATCCGTCACACCTTCCTTGCCTGATACGACAAAGACGATAACGTCCGCTTCATCCATGGCAATCTCAGCCTGATGCTTGATTTGCTCCATGAAAGGTGCATCCACATCATCAATACCGCCTGTATCAATCAAGGAAAACTTACGGTTGAGCCACTCACCAGTAGCATAAATACGGTCGCGGGTCACACCTTCCACGTCTTCTACGATAGAAATACGTTCCCCCGCAATACGGTTAAATAGTGTTGATTTACCAACGTTGGGACGGCCAACGATGGCGATAGTTGGTAGAGCCATAGCTCCTCCTCTTCTAGTTTACAATAATTTATTCTTTTCTAAGATAGACTTTGTTTCTGGTTGTTCAGCCTGACCAAACTGGGCAACCATACGCTCGGACCAGGTTTCTGTCTGACGGGCACCTGCATAGGCTGTCTGAACTTGGTCGTAGGCTTGGATTACTTCCACGCCTTGCTCCACATATTCTTCCTGAAAGACAATGGTTTCACTTGCCAAACGTGGTTTGACAGGATGGTTTTGGGCTGGTCGACCCAAGGCAATACAGAAAATGGGATAGGTATAATCTGGCAAGTTGAACAGCTCTGCTATTGCCAAGGCCTTATGGCGAATCATACCGATAAAGACGCCACCGTAACCTAAGCTTTCCGCTGCCAAGAGGGCGTTTTGCCCTGCTAGGCTCGCATCAACAGAAGAAATCAGGAGATTCTCTGTTCCTTTGGCATCAAAGTCTGAACCATGGAGTTGAGCCGCCTTGCTGGCACGATTATGGTCGCCCACAAAAACCAGAATAGCCTGAGCCTGTAAAATAGCTGGCTGGGGCACCAAATCATAGAGTGCTTGTTTTTTCTCCTCCAACTGCACCACAATGATGGAATAAGACTGGAAATTCTTCCAGCTAGACGCAGCTCGCCCAGCTGATATAATGGCTTGCAAATGTTCCGCCTCAATAGGCTCCTCCGTAAAACGGCGGACGGAAGTATGGTTCAACATCAAGTCTATGGTTTCATTCATCGGCGGTTATTTCCTTTCAAATGCAAATCGCGAGCCAGATAACGAATCCGCTCCATAACCCGTTTGGCCTGCCAGGTCTCATCACCAGACTTGCCAGAGGCGAAATGACGCTCCAAATCATCAAAGGAGAAATTGGAGGTAAAGAAGGTCGGCAGATTTTCCTGCATGCGGTATTGAAGGATGACCTGCAGGACATCGTCACGTACCCAAGGACTATGTTGCTCCGCTCCGATGTCATCTAGCACCAAGACCTGAGCCATCTTGATTTCATCAATTCGCTCCTTGACAGAACCATCTTTGATGGCATTTTTTATATCTACCACAAAGGTTGGATAATGGAGCATAGTGGTTGATTGAAGATGGGTCTTGGACAAAAGGTTGGCTAAATAAGCCATCAAATAACTTTTTCCAATACCGAAATTGCCATAGATGTAGAGGCCTTTTGGTTTTTCCTCAAATCGTTTGACAAAATCTGCAATAGCCAGCATGACTTCTACACGATTTTCATCGCTCCTATCAATATCCGCCACGGTTACATTCTTCAAACTCGCAGGCATATTGATGAGCTGGATACGGTTCTTGATAGCTTCCAAACGACGGTATTCGACCAATTCTTCTGTCTCAAGATAGGAAACATCCGCATAGCCCTCATTCATAACCAAAACAGGTTGATACCCCTTGGCAATATAGGATTCATCCTGCTTGACAAAGAGGTCACGCTGACTGATATATTCCAAAAACTTAGAAATGGAGAGGGTGATTTCCTGCTGGGTCAAACCTTCTTTTTTGATAAAAGCAGCGACTTCAGGATCACTCACTATCTCCTGATAGAGTTGCTGATAAGATTTTGGACTTGGATTGGTTGTTTGCGACAACCTGTCTTGAACTGATTTCATCAGCTACCTCCTTTGTTTTCCATTTCTTCTAATTCACGATAAAGAGCCGCCAGCTTGGCTTGACCTTCTTGCGTTTGTCCTTGCTGAACCTCTTCCTTACTCCACTCAGGCACATTGCTTTTCTGTGGCTGGCTCGACTTGGTAACAACTTGACCTGTCTTCAACTCTCTTAGGTAAAGAACTGCTGCCTCTGCACTGCCAATTCCCTTGTAGGAAAAATCATTGCCCAGCTTCATAGCGTATTTTTCATTTAGATTGGCTGAGTCCACCTTGTTAAAGGTATAGAGGACCAAGACATTGATAACTTCGTCAAGCAGACCCAAATTGGCCAAATCCGTCAAGCATTTTCGTTCTGTTCCTGTCACCGCTGCCTTCCGTTGCTCCTTGATAAAGGACAGGAAAGCTAAACTCGACTTTGCTTTTGCTTCACGAACAATGGCTTGTTCTTGGGCAGTGAGGTTGGCGCTTTCTGTTGGCAATGACTGACGTGACTGCTGTAAGCGTTTGGTCGAGATGGTCTGTCCAATAGCTGTTGCTTTAGCCTGACGATAGGTCTCCAACCAAGTCCACCCTGCCTGCTCTGCTATGTAACTAAGCGCAATAATATCCTCAGCTTCATCCTGAAAAAGAAGCTTATCTTTAGCCATTAATGCCTTGAAGGCAGACCAGTCAAAATCATGTTTCGGTTCAAAAACAACTGGAGCCTGCCCATCCATGGTAAAGACCTGAGAAAATGTTTTTGAGATATTCTGTTCCTGATTGGGTAGGTGAACAAGTAGCTTCTCCATGCTTGACTCCCCAATCTTCCTTGCCAACAAGTTCTTATACAAGGGTTTCGCTAGAAAACTTTTTACGGTCAGAGGGGCTTGTAGCGCCAAACCTGTTAATTCTTCTGCACGATAGAGTTCTAGGAGCCCCATGGCAGTCAGAATATCCAGAGCCTTCTCCAAACGATTCATCCCAAAATCCATGTGATTGAGAATGACAGTCCATTTGTAACGGCCTTGCCCTTGATCGGCAAAACTATAAAAGTAATAATAAAGCGCTAATGCATCAAAACCGATAATCGGCTGGTAGCATTGGCTAAGACTGACAATATCAGGTGTAAACGGGCTGATTTTTATATAGGCAAATAAATCATTTGGTTTCATCTTTTTTTCCCGGTTTTACCTTACTTCCTTTGGAAATCATCTGCTTAAGCAAATTTTCTAGCTCTCCAACATCTTTGAAAGAACGATAAACCGATGCAAAACGCACATAGGTGATTTCATCCAATTCGACCAATTCTTCCATTACCAAATTCCCAATGACATCGGATTCTATTTCACTATCACCTTGTGCTCGAACCTTCTGTTCAATCCGATTCACCACTTCATCAATATCATCGGTTGACACAGGGCGCTTTTGAGCAGAGCGAATAATCCCATTGAAAATCTTTTCACGTGAAAACTGCTCTCTAGTTCCGTCTTTTTTCACAACGACTAGAGTTTTCTCTTCAATCCGTTCATAGGTGGTAAAACGTTGACCACATTGGTCGCAGGAACGACGACGACGGATGGTATTGCCATCTTCAGCCTGACGACTATCAATGACACTTGATTTCAAACTCTGACATTTTGGACAACGCATACTCTTTCTCCTACATAAACTTTATCACTTCAGTATAGCATAAAAATGACAAAAATAAAAGAAAGCGAGAATTACTCACTTTCTACCAATAATTCATCTTGCTTCTTCAATCGACTGGCAACCCATTCACGAACCAGGCGGTAGACAACCGCAAAAATTGGGGTAAAGAAGACCATACCAAGTAGGCCAAACAAATTACCACCAATCAAGGCTGCAGCCAGGGTAAATAGGGTCGGAAGACCAACTGATTGACCAACCACGCGCGGATAGATAACATTTCCTTCTATCAGCTGAATAATCTGGAAAAGGGCGATAGACCAGAGTGCCAAGAGCGGATTTTGTACCGCCACAAAGAGAGCACTAATCAGACACGCTGAAAATGGACCGATATAAGGTACAAATGATAGGACCCCAGCCAAAATACCAGCCATGCTGGCATAAGGAATTCCTGAGAGCGAATAACTAACAAAGACAAGTGTCCCAATGATACACGCCTCAACAATCTGACTCATCAAGAATCGGTCATAGGTATCAACAATAACTTCTCCAATATAGTTCACTACTCTGACAGCCTTCTCTGGCAAGGTAGCCTCCAAGAACTTTCTCGTCATCGCCTGCAAGTGTTCCTTGCTCCCTAAAATCGCTAGAGTGAAGAAGAAAGCCATTATCAACGTCATAGTGTTCGAAAAAATCCCCGTCACATTGGACACCAAGCCAGATAAAATCGGTGTGACCAAACTTGAAATAAGTGTTAAATTCTTCAACTGATCCAAAAAGCTGGCAATCTGATCTCCGATTTGTCCCGACAAAAGACCATTTGATTCAAGAAAATTAGTTAGGGCATTTACCGATTTTGGAATGGCTGTGCTGCTAACCGAAACCAGTTCTGAAACAGTCGTCACCAATGTAGGAAGAACAATCACCACCAGTCCTGTCACAATTAAAGCAAATCCAATTAATACTCCAACAATTGCCAAAGAACGCTTGGATTTCTTCAAAAAAGAAATCTTTTCAAACTGATCTTCTAATTTTTTCATGGGAACATTGAGAATAAAGGCAAAAATAGCTCCAATAAAAAGCGAGTTCATACTGCCTAATAATTGTTGAATAGCCCCATAAATACTAGACCAGTTGAAAACAGCTAGAAGCACTGCACCTGCCAAGAAAATCAATAGGACTTTTTCTTTAAACGACGTATTCATAATATCTCCAAATTTTAAATGATTAGTTTTCAGTTTAACACAGGAAGATAAAAAAAGAAAGTGTTTCCTTATTGATAGATTGAAGACAAATCCATTTGTATATTTGCGTTCAATATTAGATATAAAAAAGATTGAAGAAAATTATCCAATACAGACGATTTCTTCAATCTGCCAAAGCTGTTTTTTTACAGTCTTATTTAAAATCCCTAAGTAATATTGTTGAGAAAATTACCATTTGCCACGACAGTTATACGCAGCAATAGCTAATTCTGCAGCTGTAGCCAAAACATTTGCTTTACTTGTACTTTTTCCAAGTAATTTAAGTATGGTCATAGCCGCTCGATTCCATGCCTCACTTTGTAAATCTTTAGCCAAAGCGTCTAATAAACGACCATTGGCAATATCTATAAATATTCCAAAATAATCAGAAACAACACACTTAGCAAAATCGTAAGGAGTTCTCATAAGACTAGCAATATACCCCTGATAAAGCTTACGAGCATTCTGATCTCCTGATTTAGCTTTTTCAAGAAGCAAATTAGGATTAGTAATTTGATAAACACCATTACCATCAATGTAACCTACTTCTTTAAAATAAAATTCTAACTCAGCTTCCAAAATAGCTACATCTCCCGAACTTAAATCTGAATATACAGACATTTCATTATTTTGTTCAGCTAAAACAACAATTGAACTAAACGGTGCAATAGCAACTATACATAACATCAAAAGGATAATAAATTTATTTTTCATGTCTACTTCTCCAAATAAGAAATATTATAAGTATAGGGGATAATATATAGAGACCAACATAAAACAGCCTTAATACAAAAGAATACTGTGGTACTTTTTTTATATAATAATCTAAAATAAAGGCAAAAGAAATTAGACAAAGCAAAAAATAAATAGTCAAAAGAATATTAGGAAATTTATAAAAACTACTTTCAAATAAAGCTAAGTAGAGAACAAAAAATATTCCTCCCAATATAAACGAAACAGAGTCAAAACTAATAATTTTATGATTTTTCATTGGCTTAATTCCCTTTCCACAAATACAATATACGCTCAAATTTTAAAAAGGTCAACAAAAAGTAACCATCAACCAAGTTCATCGGAAGCTGACATTGATGTCTTCTACCTTCTTAATGTCATACATACCAGCTAATCGCTGACATGTGAGAAGTTACCAACGTACGTTTGGAACGGAGATATAAAGGGTATCTTGAAGATATTTGATAGACGGTGTCGCAAGCGGCTCTTAGTGACTATTTTTTCTTCTCCTCGGTACACATGATCTACTCGCAGCTTTTCTTTAGTTTAGGAAGAAAAGCTACCCCCTCACTTTATCACTATCCAAAAGAAATTCTTGAAAACAAGCCAATACCTACTCTAAATCAATCGCGCATGGCATATCCGACACCACGAACCGTTTTTATATATGAATCTTGATGTGGCAAATCCAGTTTACCACGTAGATAGCGAATATATACATCAACAACATTGGTCTCAGAAGCCGCTTCATATTTCCAAACACGCTCAAGAAGTTGTTCTCGACTAACAGGTTCTGGACTATTCATTAAGGTCGCCAACAGATCATACTCTCGGCGGGTCAAATTAATCAATTCATCACCTCGAGTCACTGTTCGATTTTGAAAATCAACCTTCAAATCGCGATAGGCCGCATGCATGTGAACCTGTTTACAGTTATTGTCAATAAAATCACGACCACGAAAAATCGCAGAGATTTGCTCCACTAAATCACTGATGACAAAGGGCTTCACTACGTAGGAAACAGCATAAGAGAGGACTTCTTCCCCATATTGACTAACTTCTGTCGGCTCAACTACCACAATCATGACCGTGGCTGGTTTTATCGCTAATAGTTCTGCAGCCAATTCCTTGCTGGACATGTCTGAAAGCTGAAAACTCATCAGAATCAAGTCAAAATCCGTTTCATGTGCCAAGGACATAGCCTCTTTCCCTGTCGATGCATAATCAACAAGATAGTCTTTTTTCTGCAATTCCATGGAAACAAAATGCGAGAGATTGCGTTCTTTACCAGCAATCAAAATTTTCTTAGCCATTGTCCATCCTTTTCTATTCTTTCAAATGGTGTAGGAATCGTATTATGACTAGAAAGAAGGGCGCTTCCACGCCCATCTTTTCTATTTTGATTCGCTATACCAGTCGTAATGGAAGATTCCTTCTTTATCTTTACGGTTATAAGTGTGAGCACCAAAGTAGTCACGTTGTGCTTGAATCAAGTTCGCTGGCAAGTTTTCAGCACGGTAGCTATCGAAGTAGGTAATAGCTGCTGAGAATGTTGGTACAGGAACTCCTGCTTGAACTGCCAAGGCAACAACATCACGAACTGCCTGTTGATACTTAGCTGTTACATCAAGGAAGTACTCATCCAAGAGCAAGTTTGCCAAGTCTTCATCACGTCCGTAGGCATCTGTGATTTTTTGCAAGAAGCGAGCGCGGATGATACAACCTGCACGCCAGATTTTTGCGATTTCACCAAATGGCAAGTTCCAGTTGTTTTCTTTTGATGCTACGCGCAACTGTGCAAAACCTTGTGCATAAGACATGATTTTTGAGAAGTACAATGCTTGACGGATTTTTTCTACCAATTCAGCCTTGTCGCCTTCGTATGCAAACGGAGCTGGTTTTGGAAGGACCTTGCTTGCTGCCACACGCTCATCTTTGTAAGTTGAGATATAACGAGCAAATACAGATTCTGTAATCAATGACAACGGCACACCCAAGTCAAGTGATGATTGGCTTGTCCATTTACCAGTGCCCTTGTTACCAGCCGCATCCAAAATGTAATCAACGATTGGTCCATCTTGACCTTGATCGTCTTTACGTTTCAAAATATCTGCTGTGATTTCAATCAAGTAGCTATCCAATTCGCCTTTGTTCCACTCAGTGAAAATATCAGCCATTTCATCCACTGACAAACCGAGTAAGTGTTGCATGAGGTCATAAGACTCCGCAATCAATTGCATGTCGCCATACTCGATACCGTTGTGTACCATTTTTACGTAGTGACCAGCTCCATCTGGACCGATATAAGTCACACATGGTGCTCCATCTTCTGGTGCTTTTGCTGAAATTTCTTCCAAGACATCTGCTACCAATTCGTAAGCTTCTTTTTGACCACCAGGCATGATAGATGGACCTTCAAGGGCTCCTTTTTCACCACCAGATACACCTGTACCGATGAAGTTAATACCTGAGTTTGCCAATTCTTTTGAACGACGGATAGTGTCTTCGTAGAAAGTATTACCACCATCGATCAAGATGTCACCTTCATCCAAGTGCGGCAAAAGCGCTTGAATGGTTGCATCTGTACCAGGACCTGCTTGAACCATAAGCATGATGCGACGTGGTTTTTCGATAGATGCCACAAAGCTTTCCACATCGTAACTTGGTACCAAGTTTTTACCTGGGTTACTTGCAACAACATCTTCTGTTTTATCAGCAGAGCGGTTGTAAATAGCTACTGAGTAGCCACGTGATTCAACGTTAAGTGCAAGGTTGCGACCCATAACGGCCATCCCTACAACACCAAAATTTGCTTTAGTCATTTGTTTACTCCTCTAATTTGTATCTCTTTTATTATACACCGAAAGCTTAAAATTGACAAGAATTTTCAGATAATTTAACTATCTTGCCAATCTGAGTTAGTCCTCATCTCCAAATAACCCTTGTAATTGTGCAAAAGGACTATTGGCCTCTTTTTTCTCTTGAGCTTTTTGTTGAAAATCTTCCTCAGTCATTAAAGCCCAAGCTTGACCAGATGGTAGTTCCTGTCCAGCTTCTTCTTCAGGTGTCAAGACTTTGATTGGTATAGCCAGTAAAATATTATCTGCTACACTCTCATCAAGGACAATGTGGTCATCTTCTACTACCAGTACCATATCCTCATCAATCAAATCTTGTTCTTTAAGAACTGCTTCATTGGCAACAAAGAGTTCATTGACGTTTTGGACCTCATGCAAAACAACTGGTTGCAGAGAACGACTGGATGCCAAGGTAATATCATAAGTCATCTGATAGTCCAAGAAAAAGAAACCTGATTCAAAACGGATATTTCCAGTGACTTGGACTGGCGACAAGCCTAGAACTTCACCATTTCGAGCTTGCAATTCTTCCTGTAAATCCAAGATTTTATCAAAGGAGATTCCATCTGGATTTTTCTGAATATCGTAAATATGAAACATTGTATTCCCCTATTCAGCTAGTTCTGTAATGTAGTTATAGACTTCTTGTCCAGCAACTGCACCATTTCCTACTGCCGTTGCAATCTGACGAAGTTGATTTTGACGAATATCACCGATGGCATAGATGCCTGATTGAGTCGTTTCCATCTTTTCATTAGTGATAACCCAACCAGCTTCGTCTGTAATTCCTAGGTCCGCAACTGTATCAGTCATCGGATCCAGACCGACATAGATAAAGACACCACCGAAATCAAGTTCACTGACTTCTTCAGTTTTTACATTTTTGATAACTACGCTTTGTACACGTAAGTCATCGCCCTTGATTTCTTCGACTACACTATCCCAGATGAAGTTGATTTTTTCATTGGCAAAAGCGCGGTCTTGGATGACTTTTTGAGCACGAAGCTGGTCACGGCGGTGAACAATTGTCACAGACTCCGCAAATTGTGTTAAGAAGAGAGCTTCTTCGACCGCAGAATCTCCACCACCGACAACCAAGAGTTTTTGTCCACGGAAGAAGGCACCGTCACAGACTGCACAATATGAGACACCACGGCTATTGTAAGTATCCTCACCTGGAATACCTAACAAACGGTGTTTTGCCCCCATGGCTAGAACAACTGTCTTTGTCTCCAAAACACCATCCTCAGTGATCACTTTCTTAATTTGTCCTTCTTCTTCAATACGGACTAGGGTGCCAAAAATATGGTCCACACCGAATTTTTCCAAGGGTTCAAACATTTTTTCAGCCAAGGCTGGACCTGAAATATGGTCATAGCCTGGATAGTTTTCAATTTCTGCGGTATTGTTCATCTGACCACCATAAATACCACGTTCCAAAAGAGCTACCTTTAAATTGCTACGCCCTGCATAAAGAGCTGCAGTCATCCCCGCAGGACCCGCACCAATTACAACTGTATCGTACATATACTTTTTCCTTCTACGCTTTAAACATTAATAAGATTCCCACTACTCCAAAGGCTACAATGGGAATTGTCATCACATTAATCATCAACAAATCAAACAAGAAATCTTGTCGTTCTTGCAAGGTTTTATCCACACCCTTTGTCGCACGCCAGATAAACCAGACCAGACTAGAAGTGATAATCAACAAGGAAGCTATTAGCAATCCTTGTAAATAAAAACTTAGAATGTTTTGTAACATCATTTTCCTCGATTACTTTAAAAGGTTTGACGCTTGGCTTTACGTTCTGCACGACCCTTTGCACGCGCTTCAACTCGCTTGGTCTTGCGACGTTTTTCATCAACAGCCCATTGAATTTTCTTCTTGTAGCCTGGTTTGACTTTTTTCTTTTTCTTCTTGACCAAGCCAATCATTTCCAAATCTAGTTTTTCACGAGATTTTTCACGGTTAGCACGGCGGTCACGGTCGTAGGTATCGACAAATTCGCCATTTTTCATTTCTTTTGGCAAGAATTTGATATTGAGTTTTTCTAGTTCTCGAATATCTGCATCATCGCTTGGCTGATAAAGGGTAATGGCAATGCCTGATAAACCATTACGACCTGTGCGTCCCACACGGTGAACAAAGAAGGAAAGATCCTGTGGAATGGCATCATTGATGACATGACTGACGCCCTCAATGTCAATCCCACGTGCTGCTAAATCCGTTGCAACAATGTACTGATAGTCCAAGTTCTTCACCTGGTTCATCATCCGCTTGCGCTCACGTGGAGGAATATCCCCATGAATCTTTGCGACACGAAGACCGTTCGCAGTCAAATAGCTATGCAATTCATCTGCACGTGTCTTTGTATTGACAAAAATCATGGCCAAGTAAGGTTGCATGAGCTTGGTTACTTCCAAGATTTGAGCATTACGGTCACGCCCCTTGGTTGAAATCAGCCAGTTTTCAATGGTATCTGAAATGACCGTATGGGTCTTGATTTGTTCCATGACTGGATTGGACAAGTATTTTTTCAAAAACGGTTGGAGTTTCTGCGGAATGGTCGCTGAAAAGACCATAAATTGCAAGTCTTTTGGCAGGCTGCCAGCAATCTTATCAACTGTTTCTAAAAAGCCCATGTCCAAGGTCATATCTGCCTCATCAACCACAAAGGTTTTGGCTTTATGGATAGCAAGGTCACCTGATTTGACCAAATCATAGATACGCCCTGGTGTCCCAACAACAATGTGAGGCTGACTAGCTTGAAGCTTGTCAATTTGACGGTTCTTATCCGTACCGCCAACATAATTGGTCACACGAACTTCGATGTCCGAATGACTTGCCAACTGGCGTGCCGCTTGATAAATCTGAGTAGCTAATTCACGAGATGGGGCTGTAATAACAGCCTGAACTTGGTCCAATTCCTCACTTAATTTTTGGAAAATCGGGATCAAGAAGGTATGGGTCTTACCCGAACCTGTTTTTGATTCCCCTATCAAGTCTCGCCCTGACAAAACAACAGGAATCAATTTCTCCTGAACTTCTGTCGGCTGGACAAAGTTAATTTCTTTCAAAGCCTCCTGAATATAAGGCTTGAGTTTCATATCTGTAAATTTCATAGTTTCCTCTTTAGTTGTATTTCCCTCTATTATAGCACGATTTAGGTGGACAAGCAAAAAGGACGGATACCCGCCCTAATCAACTCTCGCTTGCTTCAGTAAATTCTGCCTCAATAATTCCAAGTTCCTTCTCTTCTTCCAAACTTGCTTTAAAGGCCTCAGTGAGTTCTAATTCGCCATCAAAATCACCATTTATTTTTTTCACAAATGTGTCTGCCAACATCCCTCCCATGGGTTGGAAGGTAAAATAGGTCAAACCTCCTGAAATCAGACCACCCAAAATAGGAACTGCATTGGCAATGGTCTTTTCAACAGTCTTTTTGGTAATTTTCACACCAATCACTGCGGCTACCTTTTTCACCAAGGGATACCAAGTTGTCTTGGTCAAAGCCTGCATAGCTACTTTTTTACCGATATTAGCTCCGACTGTCTTGGATACTTTATTGAGAAGAACTGCTGAACCACCTGCTCCAAACATGACACCAATGTAGGCAATAATGCGGATTTGAACCTCTTCTGAAATTTCCTTCCCTTCACCAACAAATAATTCATCTTCACCAAAAAGATAAGCGATTTGTTGCGACAAATTCAAGGCAAAACCAAAATACTGAGCTATATCAGCAGTACCTGCCGCCACCGCTGTAAATGGATTCCCCGGTAAACCAGCCGCGAAAGAAATCAAAGATGTTTTCGTAGTCATATCATTAATGATTTTTTCAGCTTCCTTACGCAAAGCTTTTGTAGTGAAGACCGCTGTTGGTCCATCCGCAATAATTTTATCTAGATAGGGACTATCTTTAAAACGAGTCTTCAAAAATTCTTCCCGATTGACTTTAACCATAGGAAGTTGACTAGCAGCTGTCATGGTTTGAATAACCACTCCATATAACTGTTCTTGATTGAATTGTTCCATTTTTATCCTCCACCAATTCTCTCTCTATTTTACCCCCCCCGACCATATTTGTCAAGGTAAAAAACAGCATTTCTGCTGTTTTTGATATACAATAAAAATCTTACCTGTGGTACTAGTTCATTTCAAACTACAATAAAAAGCCCAAATAGACTATACTGTAAGTGTCTAAACATACAGGAGGTTAGTCCAAATGAGCTACTTACAGTATACTGCTAAATCTCATCAT
>NZ_JAOTGF010000008.1:0-100056 GCF_044427305.1 Streptococcus sp. 2021WUSS109 | reverse complement strand
GGAGTAGAACAATTTCTAGTTTCTCAGAGACAGACTTTGGACTTCTTTTGGACATAATAAAACTCCCTTTATAGTTTCTAGTGAAAATTTTTGTTTTTTCACTGTCCACTATAAGGGGAGTATATCAATATCCAATCGCGTTTTCTTTTTAAAAAGGTAATTTACCTGCAAAGGCACCTAGTTTTTTCTGAGTCGCCTCGTCGACTTTTGTAAGTGCAGCGTTGACGGCTTGGATTGTCATTTCTTGCAAGGTTTCAAGGTCGTCTGTATCCACAACGTCAGCCTTGAAGTCAATAGAAACCAATTTCTTGTCGCCAGTAAAAGTAGCAGTAACCAAGTCCTGCACAGAGCTACCAGTAAATTGAGCAGCAGCCAACTCAGCTTGGCTCTTTTCCATTTGTTTTTGAAGTTTTTGAGCTTGGCGCATCATGTTTTGCATATTCATCATAAGATTTTTAAGATTCCTTTCCTATCAAGGGTTTAGACCCTCTTGTTAAATTTTCCTTGCCTTATTTTTCCTTATTGTTAAAAATTTTCAAAGGCAGAAGCAATTTCTTTTTGTTGGGTTGGAAATAAATGCGAGTATACATTTATTGTAGTGTTGATTGAGGAATGACCTAATCGTTTCATCAAAGTAAAGAAAATATAGTCTTTACATTCTCCATTACGTAAACCTTGGGAAACTGGGAACGCAGCATGAGAATGTCTGAAATCATCCATCACTAATATCTACCTTCCATTTCTTATTATTTTGTCTAGTTACTGCCATTTGAAACTCTTTTTTCAAGAGCAGTATCTTCTCGTACGTTAGTAATTATATCATGTTTTGGAGATAACTCAAAGCCTAGAATGTCTTCAATAGTCTTGATTGGGACTCGCCCAATCCGTTTATTCTTATACCAAGAAAAATCATTTGAGACAAGTTTACTATTGGTCAATAACCACTTTTCTATTTTTTATACACTCGATTTTCTTCTTTCAAGAACTGGATAATATTATCCTTTAACTCCTCAAAATCACCTTGAAACGTAGCAATCTCGATTGTCTTTTCCAGTCCATCGCTTAATGAGAGATTTGACTGAAAACCATTCATTGCTAGAAACATGTGTAAAGCAAGTACAGCAGTCCTTTTGTTGGCATTATAGAATGGGTGTTTCTTGATTAGATTTATCCAGATAATTGCAGCTTTGCTATAGATATCCGGATAAAGTACTTTTCCAAAAATTTCTTGCTTTGGTTGTTCGATAATCATTTGAAGGCTATTTAGGTCAGCGATTCCTACTGGTTCTTTAGGAGAATACTTTCCGATAACCATAACATTGATTTTGATAATGTCTTCAGCGGACAGGTATTTCATTTATCTACTAACTCTTTCAATAATTCATCGTATTGATTCATGGCTTTTTCAAGTTCTCTATCAAAATCAAATTTTGGCTCAGCTTTACGAATGATAACATTACTTCCAGAAGTGACGAATTCGATTTCTTCACCAATTTCTGCGCCAAGTGCCTCTTTAATAGCGTTTGGGATAGTGATAACAGTGCTGTTGCCTGTTTTTCGTAGCAGAACATTCATTGTATTTACCTCCTATGTTTGTAAATACATTATACAAGATGTATACAAAAATTAAAAGTAAATAATTTAACAGGGTCTGTTTTATTTCTGACTTTTTCGCAATTTTTGGTATAATACAATAAAATAGTAAATAACTTAGTAAAAGATGTAGTAAAAACTTGGTATTTCAATATAGGGCGTTACCAACCACTATCGGGTTGTTGATCAAACTATATTTTTTATATTGTAATTAGCTACTTGTTTTACTTTCGTTATTCGTAAAAGAAGAAAATTTCAGAAACGATCAATGACTGAAAACATCAATATTCTAACTTTGCAGAATAGGCTGCAAAGTACAGAAGGTGGTAGCTATCAGGAAAATTGGTCGTTTTTTGCGTCCAATAATGATTGTGAATTTTTTTGAAAGGCTCTACCTTCTCAAAATAAGTTCTAGTCGGCAATATCGGATATAAATTTGACATATTAATCTATTTTAAATTGACTTTGAGGGATAAATTCGCTATAATATAAGAAAAACTGGTTATAACCAGAAATCACGGAGGAGGAGCTATGTTCCGTTTAGCAAAAGAAGAACTTGAAAAGTTGGGAGCTATTATTACGGCGACCGAAATTTACCAACAGCCAGGCTTATGGAAGGAGGCGCACCAACTCTATCTTGACCAATTGGAAAAAATCGAGAGTTTTCTAAAATCAATCAAGGAAAAACATGACTTTGTTCACGTTGTTTTTACAGGCGCAGGGACTTCTGACTTTGTTGGTCAAAGCATTGCCAACTACCTCAACCAAGTCAATGACTTGAAACACATTCGTTTTTCTGCCATTGGTACAGTGGAGCTGGTTAGTCGTCCACATGACTATCTACAGGCTGATCTTCCAACTATCCTGGTGTCCTTTGCCCGTTCAGGAAATTCACCAGAAAGTGTGGCAGCAGTTGAAGTCGCTAAGCAATTGGTAGATAAATTGTATCAAGTAACCATTACCTGTGCACCAGAAGGTAAGCTGGCACTAGCGGCTGAAGGAGATGCTGAAAATCTCCTGCTCTTGCAACCAGCTGGTTCAAACGATAAGGGCTTTGCCATGACAGGTTCTTACAGCTGTATGGCTCTGACAGCCCTCCTCGTCTTCTCACCAGCCAGTCAAGAAGAAAAAGCTACTTGGGTTGAGACCATTGCCCGTCTAGGTCAAGATGTTTTGGACCGTGAAGACTACGTGCAAGACTTGATTAACCTTGATTTTGAGCGAGTGATTTACCTCGGTTCAGGTGGTTTCTACGGTCTTGCCCACGAAGCTCAGTTGAAAATTCTGGAATTGACGGCAGGCAAGATTGCGACCATGTACGAGTCGCCACTCGGTTTCCGTCATGGACCAAAATCCTTCATCAACGAAAAGACCTTGATTTTCCTCTTTGCCTCAAACGATGGCTACACACGCCAGTACGATGTGGACTTGCTCAATGAAGTCCATGGTGATGGCATAGCAGAGCGGATAGTGGCATTGTCGGCTGATAAGTTAGTCGGTACAGAAGCAGCCAACTTTGTCTTGGCAGAAGGCGGAGCAGATCTGCCAGATGTCTTCCTTACCTTCCCTTACATCCTCTTTGCCCAAACGGTATCCATCATGGCAGCGGTAAAATGCAAGAATTTGCCGGATACACCATCGCCAACAGGCACCGTCAACCGTGTGGTGCAGGGTGTGATTATCCATCCTTTAGAAAAATAGTTACATGTATTCAATGATGAAGAAATAGAGCTATTCGGTAGAGTTTTAACACATAAAAAACACACCCACTCACTCGAATATCATGGTATAATGATAGTGTATAATAAAATATAATTAGGAATAAATAGAAATGGAAACTGCAAATAAAAAATTCAGATATAGTATTCGTAAATTTAAAGTCGGCGTAGGCTCGGTGCTAATTGCTACTTGCTTACTTGGTGTGGGAGTCTCGACACCAACCGCTTTTGCGACGACAGTAGCTTCGGAACCCACTCAAGTTGAAGTCGCTCAGCCAACGAGTGAAACAGAGCCAACAGTCCAGATTACTGGAACAGTAAGTACAGAGAATACAAATTCTGAATCAAAAGTTGCGCCAGAAGCTAAGGCTGAAGTTCTAGCAACATCAGAAACTCCAGTTGCTGAAAAAGCAGATCCAGAAGTGAAGTCTGCTGAACAAAATGTAGCCTCTGAACCTGAAAAATCAGAAGAACCAACTCCTGCCCCAGCAGCCCTCACAAGCGAAGCTAAGGAAGGAGTATCAGAGAATACCGAAGTTAAGTCTGCTCCCCTTCCACAATTTCAGGATATTCTAAAAGAGTTAGAACGAGATTTGGAAGAATTAAAGGTATTTAGAGACTACACTGGCTCTGATTATTCATTTCAAAAAGAACTATGGACATACCTTTTAGAATACGGGCAAAAATTAATGAGTTATGTCCAAACCCTTGAGAAAGATAGTCCTAAAATCGAAGAAAATTATGATAAATTACTCGACTTTAAAAACCATATCAGGATGGAGCGTTTGACACGTCAAGTTGCTCCATATCTTGAAAAGTACTCTGGTAATGAGTTTATTAGAAGTGAATACAGAGAGCACTTAGAACAATCAGAAGAAAAAGGTAACTATGCTAGTCAGGAAGGAAAAGTTTTCAAAGCGTATGTTGATAATGCAGAACAAGCATTTGATAGAATTGTAAACAGAGTCAACGAGCTAGAGAGCAAGAACCTCCAAAAGAAAGTTCCTGATACAGCGCCTAAAGTAGCCGAAAAACCAAAACTAGATTTTAAAGTTCAAAAACGAACAACGTATAATTTTTTAGATTTCGAAACGAAAGAGCAAGACGATCCAAACTTGCCACTTGGTGAGAAAGTGGAACGACAAAAAGGTGAGAGAGGCGAAGCGTCTGAGACTTACCAAGATGTGATTGTTGGGGATAAAATTGTTGCAAGTACCCTCATTTCCCAAAATCGTAAAGATCCAGTTGATCATCTGATTGCTAAAGGTACTTTAGTAGAGAAACATCCTGATACTGCACCGACAGCGCCTGAAAAACCAAAATTAGAATTTACTGTCAAAGAGCGAGTAGAGCGAAAAATTTTGGATTATATGGTTGAAGAACAAGATGATGCTAGTTTGCCGCTCGGTCAAACAAAGGTGCTTCGTGAAGGTCAAACAGGAGAATTGGTTAAGAAATACCAAGATGTGATTGTTGAAGGCAAAGTCATTGAAAGTAAACTTCTTTCAGAAGACCGTAAAGCCCCAGTCAACCGTCTGATTGCAAAAAACATTTTAGTAGAGAAACATCCCGATACTGCACCGACAGCGCCTGAAAAACCAAAATTAGACTTTACTGTTAAAGAACGAGTAGAGCGAGAAATTTTGGATTATATGGTTGAAGAACAAGACGATGCTAGTTTGCCACTCGGTCAAACAAAGGTGCTTCGTGAAGGTCAAAAAGGAGAATTGGTTAAGAAATACCAAGATGTAATTGTTGGCAATAATGTTATTGCAAGTAATCTCCTTTCAGAAGACCGTAAAGCCCCAGTCAACCGTCTGATTGCAAAAGGCACTTTAGTGGAAAAAACACCAGACATCACACCGAAAGCTGAAGAAGAGGCTCCAATGGACAAACCAAAAGTGGATAAACCACAAATGGAGCAACCGAAAGCAGAAGACATGCCGAAGGAGGAAATGCCAAAGGCAGAGAAACCAAAAGCGGAAGATAAGACAGCAGTTCCAGAAGTCGCACCAAAAACAGCGGAAAAACCAAAGCTAGACTTCACAACAAAAGAACGCAAGGTAGAAGAAGCTCTCCCTATCAAAGAAGAAATCAGATATGATGCAGGTCTAGCTCTTGGCAAATCATATCTTCTTCAAGAAGGAAAAGCAGGTAAAAAAGTATCTGTTTATCAAGACGTCGTAATTGATGGTAAAGTTGTCGCAACCAACCTATTGTCAGAGACTGTTGTTGAAGGTCAAAACCGTATCATTGTAAAAGGTAGCTTGGAAACGAAGAAAGAAGAAGTAAAAACAACTCCTTCAGTACAATCGAATCCGACACTGAGTCACAAAGGTGCACCTTCTGCAAACAAAGCAACCCTACCTGCAACAGGTGAACAACGCAATAACCTAGCCTTAGTAGGCCTTGGTTTAGCTGGAATTAGCTTGACAGTAGTCGCTACAGCTATAAACAAAAAATCTAAAGATCAAATCTAAACCATTATGAAGTATCAATAAAGAGGCCGGGCGGAAACGCCCAGCCTCTTTTTAGAGCTGCAAATCAAATATTAGTACGGTAAAATTAACTGTGATTGACTTAAATCAAGGTGGATTTGCCATTGAGAATTATCTCGAACAGTACACTCAAAGTCAGTGGTGTAGAGAATCAGCTCCAAGACATCACCTTTTTTCAGCTGATAAATGGTCGGCTGCAGTTTCCAGTTCAGGTCCATCCATTGGTCTGGCACCACTTCCTCGACAGTCATCAGGTCGGTGCGGTTCTGCAGGTTCATAAAGCCCTTGGTTACCAAGCGTTGCGGCATCTCCACATAAGGCAACTCCAGCAGATTTTCTTGGGCATGGTAACGACCGTTGTCTAGACTCAATCTTGCTTTAGGCGCAGGGATTGGGGCTAGGCGTTTTTTATTTCCCTTGTCCAATAGCTGAGCGGATAAGAGGCCTTTAGCTACACTAGAAGCGACACGGAGTTTCAGCGTGACCTGCCCGTTAAGCAAGAGGTCCTCTGTTACAGGCAGGTCAATGCTGATTTGATTGGCCTTGCCTGTATAGAGGTCTTGGTGGAAGGCAGGGTAGGATTTGCCGTAGCGGTCAAAATCTTCTTGGGCATACTGATTGGAAATGGTCTGGTTTCCAGTACCTAGTGGCAAGACAGCCTCTTGTCCACCGCCAAAGGTGTCCAAGGTCGTCCAGGTTTGCTCACTGCTGTTGTCCTGCCAAATAACAGTTGGTAGTTGATAGCCGTTATCGTGACCAAGCAGTTTTTGGCTGAGCAGGGCGTTCATGGACTCGCGGAAGTCGATAGACTGCCAGTTGTTCATATAAACGTGGGCACCGTTGTGGAAGAAGAGGTGCTTTTTGATCTGGCTTGGCAGGGCATGGAACATATTCCAGACATGGATTGGCTTGACATTCCAGTCCTGTGAGCCATGGGTAAAGACCACCTCACACTTGACCTTATCAGCGTGGAGCAGGTAGTTGCGGTCATACCAATACTGGTTGTAGTCGCCACTGGTGCGGTCCAGGGCAGCTCGTTCGGCAGCCAAGCCTTTTTCGTAGGCTTCTTTGCTGCGGAGGAAGTCGCCTGCTTGTAGACTCTTGGAGTAGGTCAGGGCAGTCAAGCTGTCCAAGTCCTCGCCTGGATAGCCACCAGGGCTGGTCACCAGCCCGTTTTCACGGTAGTAGTCGTACCAAGAGGAAATCCCCGCTTCTGCGATGACGACTTCCAATCCGTCCACGCCAGTTGTTGCCAAGGCATTGGACATGGTTCCTAGATAAGACAGTCCTGTCGTCGCCACCTTACCATTGGCCCAATCGGCCTTGACCTCAATCGAGCGGGTATGGTCTGTGTAGGCCTTGGTGCGACCGTTCAGCCAGTCAATCACCGCTTTGTAGCCCTCAACCTGCTGGTAGTCGCCAGATGTCATGTAGCCAGTCGAGCCCAGCGTACCGACACCAGACACATGGAGGCTGGCGAAACCACGAGCGAGGAAGTAGTCATTGAGAGAGTAAGAAGTGATGTGACCTAGTTTTTCAGTGGCAGGGCTGATAGGTAGCTCTCGCTGGTCCAAGTCTAGTTTGTTAATCTTGGTTTGACTAACTTGAATGGTGCCAGCTGGTTTTTCCGCTAACTCCCCTTCCATCTTGTGCAGGGCCTTGTCGCTGGCAACTTCATTGACTCCTTGATGATAAGGACTGTTGGTAATCACCGCAGGGATTTTTCCGTCAAAGTGAGGACGGAGAATGGATACCTTGACAATATCTGTCTGGCCAGTCCCAGCCGTATCGACAGGCGTTTCGACATAGACCACCTCGCGAATGAGGTTTTTGGTTGAAAAAGTTGCCAGTGACTTACCATTGAAGAAGCGGTAGTGGTTATCTTCTGGAATCAAGTTATCGCTGACCAGCTGGTCAATCAAGGTATTTCCAGACTTGGTGCGGGTAGCGAGTAACTGGTAGAGGTTATCAACGATGTCCCCATAGACAATCGGGAAGTTGGTTTTTTCCACGAAGTCCATGACGTCTGTATAATCTACACCAGGCACAAAGCCCAGCAACTGAAAGGCCACTTGATAGAAAATCAGGTCTGTCAACTCACGGTCAGACTGGAAGAAGGTCAGCAGGTCCGTATCCCAGTCCGCAATCATGTTGGACAGGGCAAAGTCGGTGTTTGCTGTCAGGAAATGGCACTTTCTGACAAAGGTTTCTAAATTTGTCTTACTACTTGCATCAGGAATCAGTTGAAATCCCAGAGTATCAAGTTCTTGCAAGTAGATAGAGGTCTCTTTTTTTATGAAAGAAAATTGATTAAAGCGCATAAATTCTCCTCTTTTCTAGGATAATAGTCTATAATAGCTATTATATCGGATAAGTCAATGTTTGTCTAAAAATTATCAGTATATATAGAGATATTAATGTATAAAACGACGATACAATTACTTGTAAAATGATGAAAATTTTTATACAATATTGTAGAATGACTGAGGAGTGAAATGTATCGTGTTGAGAAAAAATGAAGCTATAGTCCCTATTTTACGTATTAATAATAGGGCTATTAACCAAGGATTTTTAGAAGAAAATCTAGGAATGAAAACCAAGCTCGAAGATGGTCCTTTTGCTGATTTTGGAGATAGAACAAGCCCAGAAACGAAGCTCGTTTTGACAGAATCTCCTGGTAATCGCACCCGTGCTGTCGAAGGGCTTAAAAAACTGAATAAAATTGTGATAAAAGTAGATAATGCCTCTGAAATTGAAGCTTTGCTGGGGCAAGGTTCACAGTATAGTAAGCTTTATCAAGGAAAAAATGGCTATGGTTTTGAAGCTGTGTCGCCAGAAGGAGACACCTTCCTTCTGCATGCAGAAGCGTCTCTTGATGACCTAAAAGCGATCCTTCCACCTGTTCCATTTAAGGTGCAAGATGACTTTTCTGGTCTGACTGCTTTTACAGTAGAGTCTATTTGGCTTAATACCCCACAAGCTAGTATCAGCCAAGACTATTATGAGGCCATCCTACCTCAACAAGCCTTTTTGCGTTTTGTTGGAGCAGAAGGTAAGGATTTATTAACTCCTGCAGAACAAGTTTGGGATTTAGAAGGCTTGCGTTTTCCCGTCGAGCAGGACTTTGATTGGGTACATTTGGAAAGCCAGTTGGAAGGACCATTCTTTAAAGATAAAAAAGCAAGCTTTATCCAAACGGTTGACCCAAGTGGTATTGAATTGTGGTTCGAAAAATGAGACAAGCGATTTTAGATAAGATTTCAGAGCAGATTGGGCAAGGAGTTTATCCTGGTGCCAGTCTGGCTCTTTTTTCTAAGGGTCAGTGGCAGGAATATTATTTAGGGACCCAGGATGGTCAGGCGCCGGTTGAGGCAGGTTTGACCTATGATTTGGCATCTGTTTCCAAGGTGGTTGGTGTGGGGACTCTTGCGACTTTTCTGGTCAATAGCGGAGCTTTGGAGCTAGATAGGACCTTGCAGTCTTATTATCCAGCTTTTGCGGATAGTGAGGTCACCATTCGGCAATTACTGACCCATACTAGTGGTATCGATCCTTTTATTCCAAATAGGGATAGTCTGGATGCCGACCAGCTCAAGGAAGCGATTTTGAAGATTACCGTAACGGATAAGAAAGATTTCCTCTACACAGACATTAATTTTCTCTTGCTGGGCTTTTTGTTGGAGGAACTAGGTGGAGCTAGTCTGGACCAGCTGATTAGTCGAGACGTTCTAGAGCCCTTTGGCATGTTCCAAACCTCCTTTGGACCAGTCAGTCAGGCGGTGCCGACGGTGCGTGGCGTCAAAGCAGGTGTGGTGCATGATCCCAAGGCGCGTGTCTTAGGCCTCCACGCGGGAAGTGCAGGTCTCTTTTCGACCGTCAAAGATTTGGAAATCTTTTTGGAACACTATCTGACGGCTGACTTTGCGGCGAATTTGACGCAGGATTACGGTTTTGATGATAAGCGCAAGCGGTCTCTGGCCTGGGATAAGAAGGGGGACTGGTTGTCGCACACGGGCTATACGGGGACCTTTATCATGTACAATCGTCCCTTGCAGAAAGCTGCGATTTTTCTCTCGAATCGTACTTTTGACAAGGATGAGCGAGCCCAGTGGAAGTTGGATAGAAACCAGGTTATGGCCTTGATTCGGCAAGTTCTGGAGGAAGAGGGGCAATGAGATATGTTCTTCTGCTGAGAGGGATCAATGTCGGTGGTCGTAATAAGGTTGTGATGGCTGAATTGCGTCAAGCGGTGGCAGATTTGGGCTATGACAAGGTTGAAACCTACATTAATAGCGGCAATCTCTTCTTTGATTCAACCAAGAATAGAGGGGACATTGTTGCTGAATTTCAAACTTTTTTCACAGAAAGATACCCCTTTGTGGAGCAATTTGCTCTACTAGATGCCCAAGATTATCAAGCAGAAATCGATCAGCTTCCAGCATGGTGGCAAGAAGAATTGGCGAGAAAGGATGTTCTCTTTTTCACCGAAGGATTGGATAAGCAGGCTATGGTGGACTATATTCAGTCCTTGCATCTAGGTGATGAAGTTCTACATCTCTCCGAGCATGCTATTTATTGGGGCAAATATACTGAAGACAGCTATCTACAAACAGCCTACCACAAGCAGTTGGCTAAGTCACCATTTTACAAGCAAGTGACCATTAGGAATGGGAAGACTTTCTCAGTTATATCAAACTATTTAAAGAATGAAATAAAACGATAAATCGTCATTTATTTGTAATGCTTTCGACATCTTTTCCCGTCAAAATCTTGGTAAAATGAAATCATGATGAGGAGGTGTCATATGAAAAAGTTTAGTTGCAAATCTGTTCTAGCTCTTGCAGGGATTACGGTTGCGTTATCAACCATATCTCGTGTTCAAGCCACAAGTCATGTAGTAGTGGAAGGAGATTCCATGTTTTCTATTGCGGAGCAATATGGGGTTGATCCCTACCAATTGGCTGAAGTGAATGCGATGGAAATAGACGGACTGATTACACCAGGTCAACGTTTGGATCTTCCAGCTGGTTCTAATGAAGAAGTCTCAGTTGCGACTCAAACAGACTATGTTGTTCAAGATGGGGATTCGTTTTATGGGATTGCAGATGCTTTTTCATTGGACGTCTACGAATTGTTAACACAAAACCAAATGACCTTAGAGACGCCGCTCTATCCTGGACAGATTTTGAAATTAACAGAAACTATCTGGAATCAGGCTAGTGAGGCAAGTGCTGATAGCTACTATCTATCAGGCTATGAGTATGAACCAGGCATTAACTACCCTGTTGGTCAATGTACATGGGGAGTACAGAAAGTTGCCCCTTGGGCAGGTGACTGGTGGGGCGATGCGGCTTCTTGGGGAGCCAATGCGGCGCGTGATGGTTTCCGTACAGGAACAACACCTGAAGTTGGAGCCATTATTTCTTGGAATGATGGTGCTCTGGGACACGTTGCCTATGTGACAGCTGTTAACGAGGATGGACAAATTCAAGTCCTCGAAGCCAACTATCGTGGCCAACAGTGGGTGGATAATTTCCGCGACTGGTTTAATCCGACGGATACCATCGGAGAAATTACCTATATCTATAATAACTAGGATAAATGATAAAAATATTATTAGAATGAAAGTGACCCTGCATTTGAATGTAGGGTCCTATTTTTTGATATAATAGTAGTATATTTTTTGATTATTCTAGGAGAAATTATGGTCGATATAAAAGGGAAACTCCCTCTGTTTCAAGCAAATGATGTCAACATCAGCAAGGATGTCAATTTAGTCTGGTCTATTGCAAACACCCTACGAGGAGCTTACCGAGCGGATAAGTACCGTGATGTCATTATTCCCATGTTTGTATTGGCTCGCTTGGAAGCTGCCCTTTTACCAACCAAGGAAAAAGTGTTGGCTCAGTTCCAGTCAAATCCGTCAACGCCAGAGAAAATCTTTGAGTCTCTTACAGGCTATAAATACTACAATACCAGCAAACATACTTTGAAGAATCTGTTGAACGAACCCGATGCCATCAAGGATAATTTTTTGGATTACCTAGATGGTTATTCCAAACGAGTCAAGGATATTATCGAGAATTTGAAATTTAAGGAGCAGGTGGATACCTTGGCAAGTACAGGGCGTCTCTTTACAGTAGTGAAGAAATTCTCGGAACTTGATTTATCACCAAGTTCCATTGACTCTATGCGGATGGGCTATATGTTTGAGGATATTATCCGCCGCTTTTCTGAAAACGAGGAGGCAGGTTCTCACTACACACCACGGGAAGTCATCGCTCTTATGGTCAACCTGCTCTTGATGGAGGCAGATGAAGAGCTTTTTGTTGACAATAAAGAGATTAAGGTTTTAGATATGGCAGCAGGTACAGGTGGTATGCTGGCAACTGCCAAAAGCTATATTCAACAGCTCAATCCCAAGGTCAACGTTCGCTTGTTTGGTCAAGAGTATCTGGCTGAAACCTATGGTATTGGCAAAGCGGATATGCTGATTCGTCAGGAAGAGTCGGATTATTTTGTTAAGACGGATACGCTCAAGGATTCAGACCCATTTCACGATAAGAAGATGAACTTTGTCATTGCCAATCCACCCTTTGGTCAGTCTTGGGGAGGGAAGGATGCGGATGACGGAGTAGAGCAGGCGGTCAAGGATGATCAGGCTCTCTTTGAGTCGACAGAAGGCAGGGAAGGTCGTTTCGTCAACACCCCTACCACAGGTGATGCTCAGTTGCTCTTTCATCTACATGCTTTGGCGAAGTTGGAGGAAAATGGCAGAGCTGCTATCATTTCAAACGGTTCGCCCCTATTCTCAGGTGGAACGACATCTGGGGAAAGTCAAATCCGCCGTTATATCTTAGAAAATGATTTGTTGGAGGCCATTGTTGCCCTCCCAGGTCAATTTTTCTACAATACTGGAATCGGTATCTATATCTGGCTTTATAATAAGGATAAGAGTCCAGAAAGACAAGGTAAGGTCCAATTTATAGATGCAACCAATGAATTTGTTCCATTGCGGAAATCACTGGGACAAAAACGCCGCGAATTGTCGCAGGACAATATCAAGGATATTCTCAAGTGGTACCATGACTTTGAGGAAAATGACCGTGTGAAAATCTTTGACAGCAAGGAATTTCTTTATAAAGAATACCTGGTCATGCAGCCTTTACAACGTCGTGGAGAAATTACAGAGAAAAGCCTGGAAAGTGTCCAGTCGGTCCAGTTTTTTGCCAAGCTCTTTGATGAGTACAAGTACCAAGAATTACTGGAAATGGAGCCACGTACAGCCAAGCAGGATAAGGAATTGCAAAAGCTTGAAGAAGGTAGGGAAAAGCAAGAGGAAATCCTCCAAGCCCTCCGTCAAGGTCTGTCGGAAACTACCTATCCAAACTTTGAGACTTTTACAGCCACACTGAAAGATCTCTTGTCAGAAGTCAAGCTGACCCCAGCCAATCTCAATGCCCTAGCCCTCGCTATGAGTGAGATGGACAAGACTGCTGAGGTTATCACAACTAAGAAGAAAGACAAGCTGGGTGAGTTCGCGGACGGTATCGTCTATGACAAGACTACTAAGGATTCTGAGATTGTCAAGCTCTCGGAAGAAGTAGAAGCTTATTTTGAACGGGAAGTCTATCCTCATGTTCCAGATGCTCACTACTGGTGGGAGGAAAGCAAGCTAGGAGCAGAAATCCCCTTTACCCGCTATTTCTACCAATATCAAGCCCCAGAAAAGGCGGAAGACCTGCTCAAACAATTCTATGACCTAGAAGACCAACTACAAGCACTCTTGGAGGACCTCAAACATGACTAGGATGAAAGATAGCGGCATCGAGTGGATTGGAGAAGTGCCGGAGGAGTGGGGGATAACGAAGATAAAGTTCACAACCCAGTTAAATGGCCGAATAGGTTGGCAAGGACTTACTTCAGCTGAATATAAGGAAGAAGGCCCTTATCTAATTACTGGAACTGACTTTTTAGATGGGAAGATAAATTTTGAAACGGCTGTCCATATTGATGAGAAAAGATGGTTTGAAGCAAAACAAATTCAGGTTGAAAATGGAGACCTATTAATTACAAAAGATGGAACTGTTGGAAAAGTTGCAATAATTGAGGGATTAAATGAAAAGGCTTCGTTAAATAGTGGAGTTCTTCGTATTCAAACCACAGAAAATATTTCACGTAGATTTTTATTCTATGTTTTAAAATCTGATGTATTCTGGCTATGGTTTAACTATACTAATTCAGGTGCTAGCACAATTCTACATCTGTATCAAAATGTATTTGATGAATTTTCATTTACTTTCCCAAATGTTTCTGAACAAAATCAAATCGCTGACTTCCTCGATAAAAAAGTTGCTCAACTGGATAAGGTCAAAAGCCTTCTGGAGGAGCAAATTAAGACCTTGGAAGACTACCGCCAAAGCCTGATTTACGAAACCGTCACAAAAGGATTGGATAAAACCGTTCCCTTGAAAGACTCAGGTGTTGACTGGATAGGACAGATACCAGAGGGGTGGGAGGTGAAGAACTTTAAATATGTTGTTACTATTAAAGATGGTACACATGATACGCCAGAATATTTTGTAGAAGGTGTTCCATTGATTACTTCAAAAAATTTAGACAGTGTTCAAAATAGGATAGATTTCGATGGTGCAAAAAACATATCTTACGATGATCATATAAAAATCTCTCAGCGATCTGATGTAAAAAAAGGTGATATTCTAATGCCAATGATAGGCACTGTTGGCGGAGCTACTCAGGTTTTGGTAGAAAAGGAATTTTCCATAAAAAACGTTGCTCTTTTCAAGGTTGCTCATGATGAAGCATTGTCAAGATTTTTATATTATCAATTGAATAGTCGTTGGACAAACTCTCAACTTAGCTTTATGATGAGTGGGGGTGTGCAATCATTTGTTTCATTGAATATGCTTTCTCAAGTAAAATTAATTATACCGACATCGGAAGAAATAAAAAAAATAAACTTGTTTCTCGATTCGGGTGTTGGAAAAATCAACCACATGATTTCCATTAAAAAAGAACAAGTTGAAAACATCAACAAACAACGCCAAACACTGATTTATGATGTTGTGACAGGGAAAAGGAGGGTGTAGATGGTAACAGCTGAATTGGAAGAGTATAGTTACTCTCTTCGATGGATTTTTGGTGATGATGAGCAGCATGAGTTAAATGCTAAAACATTATTAAAATCTGAGCAGGCTTTGATTAGTTTTATCTATGATATTGCAAAACAATTTGAATTTTCTTTGGAAATAAAAGTTTCTGCTCGAGAAGAGGGCAGTTTAAAGTCTAGCTTTAAAATATTTTGGCCAAAAAATAAGGACAAAATTTTAATCAGTACAATCCCAAGTGTAATTGCAATAGTGTTAACTGCTTTTTTTTCACAACTTCAAGAGCCAAAGTCTACGGATCTTGAACGAGAAAAATTTGTTATTGAGCTACAAGAAAAAGTTAATAATGGCACATTGACTCAGGAACAAGTTGAGACCTATATTGAAAATTTTTCTAGTATAAGTAAGTATCAAACTGCTTTTTTTAAAGCAAATAAAGCCGATAAAGAAGTTTCAGGAATTGAGGTTGAGCAGGAGGGGACAGTAACTGCTACAATTCCAAGTGAAGATTTTGATAATTACATTTTTCAAAAACAGAATAATGATACTATTATTCAAAATGCGAAGGTTTACATTATTTCCCCTGTTCTAGTTGCCGGTATTCAAGAGAAGTGGACTGGCGAATATGAAGGAGAAAATATTAGGTTCTATGTGAAGGATAAAGAATTTCTTGAAAAATCTCAAAATAAAGTAATTTCATTTAATACAGGATTCTTTATCATTTGTGAAATTCGAAAGATAACAAATATAACTGATGGAAAAGAGCAAATAATATGGGAGATTTCTGAAGTAACTAATTATGGTACGGATGAGGAACATATTTTTGAAGTTAAGCATAATAGGAAAAAAAAGAGTAAGTATGAAATAGAGGGACAGTTATCTTTATTTAATGAAATAGGTGATGCGAATTAAAGTATTTTTTTCCGTTTTTTAAAATATTTACTGATGTATTTGAAAAAACTATTTTTATTAGCAGAACCGGAGAAGTGTGATGAATATGAGATTATTAGTGTAGTATAAGATTTTTATTTATAATGTTATACTTTATGTCATGTTAAAAAAATACACTCGTTGATTTTCTTTATAAAAAGTAATCAGCAGTGGTCGGAAGATTGATGCCAAGAAAAAAGTGGATTGAAAATGTCAACAAGCAACGTCAAACATTGGTTTATGACTATATGACAGGGAAAAGGAGGGTGTGAGGATGATTACAGAAATAGCATTGCCATCAGATAGATTTTCAGCACAGACATTGGACAATTTGAAACGGAAAAATTTTATTTATGGAAAAAATGGTGCAGGGAAATCGTCTATAACAGAAGCGATTCGAGCACAATATGGCGAAACACATGATGTACGCATCTTTCAAGGGTTCAATTCTGTCGCAGAAAATGAACGGTTAGATGCTATTTCTTTAGGTATAGAAAATGCAGAATTACAACCACAGATTGAAGCGGTTAATAAGAAAATAGATGATATTAAGTTGCAGATTCAAGAAACTGATGCAGAAAACTTATACAAGCAGTTTAAACACGCAGAAAGAGAACGAAATGATTGTCGAGATAAGTTAAGTCGCTTTTATTCAACCTCTGCAAGTGAATTGAAAAATTCGTATACAGGACTAACAGGAGCAAACTATAATACTCGAAATTTTCAAAACGATATCCCAAAGTCTTTGGAATTAAGCGATGGTGAAGCAAAACGACTAGAGAATTTGAAAAATCAAGTTGCACTACTACAAGTCATAGAACAGCAAGTAGCATTTGAAGATTTAGGAAAGTATTTAACTGCAACAAATGATATACTTACAACGGAATTGATACCTAGCATAATTTTAAAGTTTAAGTCTAACCAGGAAGCAAACTGGGCTAGAGAGGGGATGCATTATCATGAGGCTGGGTCTATGTGTGCTTTTTGTGGTAATGAAGTTTCAGAAGAAAGACTAGAAAATCTGAATAGTTTCTTTGATGATCAGGTTAAGAAATTTGAAGATAGAATCAATAATGCTATAACAAAGATTTCTTATGCTAAACAAGTTGCAAAAGCTACTAAGAAAATAGAGAAAAATCTTTTTTATCCGCAATTTCACGAGAAAATTCAGACAATTAATTTAGAAATTAATGAATATGTTGCTGAGTATGTTAATTTCTTAGATATATTAGAAGAGCAGTTGTTGGAAAGAAGGTCGAATTTATTTACTACTAAGTTGGAAATTGTAGACACGATTCCTGAAGCAATTGATCCAACAATTGCTCAATATAAAAAATTATGTGAGGAAAATAATAAATTTTCGGCAAATTTAAATATTGAAAAGCAACAAGCGCGAGAGAGACTAAGATTGAACTTAGTTGCAAAGAAGTTAAAAGATTTTGATCACAGTAATTTAGTGACGAAAGGAAAAATTTTAGAAGAAAATTATACTCGAACAAAACGTGAATTTGATGCAAAAAAATTAGAGTTAGATAATCTAGAAAAAGAATTAAATTTTTTATTGTCAAGAAGTGTAGATGAGAGTATCGCTGCTGAAAGAATTAATAAATATCTTAGAGGATTGGGAGAGCAGTCTTTCCAGTTAATTCTAGTAGAAGGAGAACAAAAAGGGCAGTATGCCGTTCAAGATATGCAAGGCAACAAGAGAAGCATTTCTACTCTAAGTACAGGTGAAAAAAATATAGTTGCATTCTTGTGGTTTATGCTTGATTTAGAGAATCCACAAAAATTAAAAGAAAAGAAGAGAATAATTGTATTTGACGATCCGATGAATTCAAATGATGATACAACGCAGTATCTTATAATAACAAGTATTCAAAAATTATTGAAAAATTTAAATGACACAGATCAAGTTTTCATTTTGACACATAATATTCACTTTTATATTAATGTTAGATATAAATGGTGGAATGGTAGCACAAAACAAAATTATGAAAAAACAACCATACATTTAGTGAAATCTTCAGCAGGGAGTGGATTCCGATTGCTTACTTCTGAAGCGGAGGATTTAAAAACAACTTATGAGGCATTGTGGGCAGAGCTACATTGGATGTATGAACAACATAAACCAGAATTTATGCTAAATCCAATTCGGAGAATATTTGAAACATATGGAAAATTTAACCAAATAGATGCAAGTGTACTTTATTGTGGAAATGAGGTTGCAGAGAAACTTTTTAACGTCAATTCACATTCAGTAGAAGATATTGAGGATTTTAGTTCTGATCCTAATGGGAGAAGTAGAGAAGAAATCATGAATTTGGTTAAAGAGATTTTTGACAATAATAATGCTATGAATCATTTTAATAAGCATTGGAAGAGAGAAGCAAGTGATGATTAACTATCCTTCCGAACTGTATTAGAATAAGCACCAGTTAAATTAGGAGATCTGACCGCCAAAATAGGCTCTCGTTTGACTATGTTTTCTAGTTAGGTTATAATGAGAATAGAAAAGGGTAGTTGCACTCACAACTACCCAATGCAGAACCGTTTAAGACGGTGACTAGTTTAATAATTACTAAAAAATAATCGTCAACCGGTCAAAGTTCAGACGGTTATTTTTTATTGCTCATTTTTACGATGACAATCACTAAGCCGATAAGGGAGAGTAGGAAACTACCGAATCCCAGCATCAGTTGCAGCGTCTCGTAAACTGACAACAATCTGCTCCTTTCTGTTAGATTTTGATGAGTTGCCCATAGGCACCACCTACCTTTCAGAAATTAGAGCCACCGTCTTCGAGAGGTTATTATGCTTCAGAAACATAAAACCTCCCCTCCCATTTGGGAAACTCTTCTGCATAAATAATTATAGCATACCTACATAGAAAATAGCTGAATTTTTGATGAGCAACTATTCTATCAAAACTATTACGCTATCCATATCCTTCCGAAAATCTGCTAAACATCCTTCCGTTTGTCGTCTATCCTTCCGAACTGTGCTATAATAGTATTAGGAACAAGACTGTTTTGGTTAGAAGGGTAGGTGTCCTATGTATATGTCTGTCAAGCAGGCGGCGGAGCTCTGGGGGATTTCAGACCGCCGTGTTCGTGACTTGTGTAGTCAGGGAAAGGTGGAAGGTGCTATCCGTGAGGGGCATTTATGGAAGATTCCCCAAGATACTCCAAAGCCAGTTGATGGTCGTTATAAAAGGGTGGAAAGCCTCCTGCCCTTGATTGATGAAAAGATGGCAAGGTTAGCGACGCTTCGTCCCTTGACCAGAGGTGAGGTTGAGCGGCTCAATGAAGAATTTACAGTGGAGTTCACTTATAATTCCAATGCTATTGAGGGCAATACTCTGACCCTGCGTGAAACGGACATGGTTTTGCGTGGGTTGACTATTGACCAGAAACCCTTGAAGGATCACCTTGAGGCTATTGGGCATAAGGAAGCTTTTGAATACGTACAGACCTTGGTGGCAGAAGACGCTCCCTTGACGGAGCAGGTTGTAAAGGATATTCACTATCTGGTTTTGTCCGATAAGAAGGACGATAGGGGTGTCTATCGAAAGGTGCCTGTTCGTATCATGGGGGCTGCCAATGAACCTGCCCAGCCCATTATGATTCGTCCCTTGATGGAGCAGTGGCTGGCGGACTATGCTCAAAGTCAGGAAAATATCGTGACCAAGATGGCTCGTTTTCACATTGCCTTTGAAAGTATTCATCCCTTTATTGATGGAAATGGTCGTACTGGTCGACTCTTGGTTAACTTGGAGCTGATGAAGGCTGACTACCCTCCCATTGATATTAAATTTTCAGATCGATTAGCCTATTATCAAGCCTTTGATGACTTCCATGCTAAGGGAAGTCTGTCAGCAATGGAAGATTTGTTTGCCCGCTATTTGAATGAGAGATTGGATATGTATCTGTCTATCCTCTCCCTCGATGATGTAGAGTAAGTACTAGGAAGAATAAGGAATACCTATGGCTCATTTTGACCTTACAGAACGTTATGATTTTCAGCAGTGGATTATCACGGATTTAGAAACAGAAAATGGTTTTATTCACAGACCGCAGAGCAATTATAATCAACGCTTGGCAATGGATACAGACATCTTGTGGGAGTTTCTGCGAGCAACCCAAGAAGACGAGATGGACTATCTCTTGAAGAAGTTGGACAAGGAGGTTATTCTCAACTTGATTAACCAAGAAATTATCAAGGGAGGTCTTCTCTTCGCCTTGAAGTCGGGGGTTTACATTGAAAATAAACAATTGAAACTGGTCTATCCCAAGCCTGCCACTTCCTTTAATGCCAAGGCAGTCAAGCGGTATGAGCAAAATCGTTTTACGGTTATGGAAGAGGTTGTCTACAAGGATAAGGAACGTGTAGACTTGGTTATATTTCTGAACGGCCTAGCTATTTTTGCGATTGAGTTGAAGCTCAATTCCAGTGGTCAATCGGTAGATGATGCCGTTCGTCAGTCAAAAAAGCGAGATAGCAAAAATCGCTTATTTAAGTTTAATGCGGGCGTTTTGGCTTCTTTCGCAGTAGATACCTTGGAAGTCTACATGACGACTGAAATCAAAGGGCAAGATACTTATTTCCTTCCCTTCAATATGGGGAAAGGTGAGGGGGTTGACCAGGGAGCTGGAAATCCGCACAATGAATCTGGTCCAGACACAGCCTATTTTTGGAAGGAAGTACTGACCAAGGACAGTATTCTTCAGTTGATTGAACGCTTTATCTTTTTGAAGGTTAATCGGGATAAAAAAGGCAAGAAAACGCTGATTTTCCCTCGTTACCAGCAAAGACGAGCTGTAAACCGTGTCCTAGAGGATATGAAGGTCAATCACACCGATAGCAATTATCTGATTCAACACTCGGCAGGGTCAGGTAAGACTAATACGATTGCTTGGTTGGCCCATAGTTTGATCAGTCTGCATGACCAAGAGGACCGAAATGTTGTGGACACGGTCTTGATTGTGACAGACAGGATTGTTGTGGACAGGCAGCTACAGGATGCTGTTCAGGCTATCCAGCATCAGCCTGGGGTTATCAAGGTGATGGATGACAAGGCGACTTCCAGTGACTTGGCGGATGCCTTAGCTGGAAATACCAAGATTATCGCAACAACCATTCATAAATTTGCCCAAATCAATAAGTCAGATTGGATGACAGCTGGTCCAACTGCCCAGAAAAGATTTGCCATTCTGATTGATGAAGCCCACAGTTCGACGACGGGCTCCTATATGAGTGCTGTCAGTCAAGTTTTGACAGAAACAGATGTGGAAGACGGAACGATCGATGAGGTGCAGGAGGTTTCAGTGGCGGATGCCATCGAACAAGAAATCGCTCGGACAGGAAAGCAAGGCAACATTTCGATCATCGCTTTTACAGCTACGCCTAAAGCGACAACCCTCCAGTTGTTTGGAAAAACCTTACCAGATGGTTCAAAAGGTCCTTTTGATGTCTACTCTATGAAACAGGCTATCCAGGAAGGCTTTATTCTGGATGTCTTGAATAACTATACTACTTACAAGACTTACTACAAATTGAACAAGGCTGTTGAGGAGGATCCTCAGTTTAAAACAGGTCTTGCCAAGAGAAAGATTGCCAAGTTTATCGAGTTATCTGATGAAAATATTGACCAGAAAGTTGAAATCATCATGGACCATTTCATCAGTCATGACATTATGGCTGAGTTGGGCGGTCAAGGTAAAGCTATGATTGTTACATCTGGTCGTGAAGCAGCAGTCAAGTATCAAAAGTCCTTTAAACGTTATTTCAAAGAGCATCATATCACCAGTATTGGAGCTTTAGTTGCTTTTTCAGGTAAGGTGAGTATGGATGATCAGGATTATACTGAGGCTCTGATGAACGGAATTGCGGAAGACAAGCTTAAAGAGAGATTTGATACAGATGATTATCAGGTCTTGATTGTGGCCAATAAATACCAGACAGGTTTTGACCAACCGAAATTGGTGGCTATGTATGTAGATAAAAAGTTGCGAGATGTAGCAGCTGTACAAACTCTATCTCGCCTCAATCGTATTGTGGGAGGTTACAATAAGAAAACCTTTGTATTGGACTTTAAAAATACCTATGAGGATATAAACAAGGCTTTCTCTCCTTACTATAAGGAAACGATTTTGGCAGAAACCATTACGCCAAGTGATGTATTTGACTTGGTACGTAAGATAGATGAATATGGCATTCTTGACAGTGATGTTATCCATGAGTTTAATCAGTTCCTATATCAAGAGAAACGCTCTAGTCGGGATAAGCAGAAGATGACAGCATTGTTGAATAAAGGTTACAGTCGTGTTCAGGAATTTGATGAAAAGGAGCAGCTGGAAATCAAAAAGGTTTTCCGAGGTTTTCTTCGAATGTACACTTTCCTGATTCAAGCTACTGCCTATCAAAATGAGGTTTTGCATGAACGTTATAACTATATTCAAGCACTTGTTAAGGAAATTGATGTAACACTCGGAGGGACAGATTTTACCATTGCGGATAAGATTGTGGTTGACTACATGAAGCACAAGCAAACAGGAGTCCATACCGTAGCTGACTTGGAAGGAGAATACACTCTTTCGCTTAATAAACCTAAAATCGGACCTATTGATGAAGAACAGGAAAAACGTCTTTCAGAGATTATTGATGAGATCAATGAGCAACTTGATTTGACGATTGATCCTCAAATCGGTGTTAGCGGAGCAGTTTCTATTCGTGAACTCATGAAGAAAAATGAGAAACTCAAGCAGTCTGCTAAGGTTAATTCTCGTGAAGATTTTGAGTTTTCTTTTGAGGATGAGATTGACAATGCTTTGACTGAGGGTTATATGCAAAATCAAGATTTTTTTGGGGTCCTGCTTAATAACGATGATTTTAAAAAGAGAATTGCCAAGCTTTTTATAGACGATGTTTATAGAAGTTTGAAGGATGACAAATGATGAGGCTGGGCAAAAAGCCTAGCGCCACTCTTCAGAGTTCGTATCAACATCTCAGCGCAGTGGTTGATTGGCAGATTTGTTCGTGTTTTACACTCCAAATCTGACCTAATCAACTGTGCGGGGGGTGGGAAGACGAACTCTTTTTTAACTAGTTGAGTTCTTTCCCACTCCCTTTTTATGAACTGGTTCTGTATCCTTCCGAAAATCTGCGGTGCATCCTTCCGAAGATTTACTATCCTTCCGCAACACTCAGTAGATTTTTCGACATAGTAAAAAGGACCTGCATTGCAAGTCCTTTTGTGTTTGCTTGATTAAGCTTGACCTGAAACTTCAGCAGCGTGGTCGTCCATTGAAAGAACTTCGTGGAAGACACGTTGAGTCAATTCAGTTTTTTGCTCTTTAGTGAGGTATTTAGTGTTTACGCAGTATCCAGAGATACGAACGATAACATCTTCACCAGCCATGATTTTTTCATAAACGTCGTTCAAGTCCATAACGTTCAAGTTAACGTGTTGACCACCTTGTTCAAAGTAACCATCAAGGATTGTTACCAAGTTGTTTACTTGCTCATCGAATGTTTTACCAAGCGCTTTTGGAGAAACTTGAGTTGTCAATGAGATACCGTCGTTGGCATGTTTGAAGTTGAGTTTAGAAAGAGTATTCAAGTTTTGCAACCAGCCACCACGAGCTTTAGAAGTTGGGTTAGCACCTGGTGGGAAGAATTCTACTTTAGTAGTATTCACAGAACCATCTTCATTGAGGAATACACCACGGTGAACTGGAGAGTTACCAGTTTGTTTAGAGTAAGCAACGTTTGAAGTGATTGTCAAGATAGATACAGTAGCTTCAGCATTCTTGTACAATTTATGCTTGTTCAAGCGAGAGAAGAATGCTTCCATGAGCCATTTCGCAATGTCATCTACACGGTCATCATCCTCACCATAACGTGGGAAGTCACCAGTTACTTCGTAGTCGTAGATAAAGCCATCTTCGTCACGGATTGGTTTAACTTGTGCGTATTTGATTGCTGACAATGAGTCAACAGTGTTTGCGAAACCACAGATACCGAAGCCCATGTTAGCACGAAGGTGAGTTGGCAAGAAGGCCATTTGAACTGCTTCGTAGTTGTACTTGTCAGTCATGTAGTGGATGATGTTCATGGCATCTACATAAGTGTCAGTCAACCAGTCAAGGGCGATTTCAAAGTTCTTAACCACTTGGTCGTAGTCAAAGACTTCAGATGTATTTGGTTCAACACCATCGAATACTTTGTAATCTTTGTGAACATCATCGTAACCGTTGTTCCAGCTTGAAAGAAGAGCTTTAAGAACGTTTACGCGAGCACCGAAGTACTGAATGTTGTGGCGTTGGTCTTCACTTTCTGGGTCAAGTGGTGACACACAGCAAGAGATACATGACATTTCACCATAACCATCTTTCGCCATTGTTGTTACACCTTCGTATTGGATAGAAGAGTGTTTGTGGCTCATTGCCATACAGTAGCGACGGAATGAATATGGAAGTTGGTCTGACCAAAGAACTGTCAAGTTTGGCTCTGGAGAGTTACCGATGTTGTCAAGTGTGTTCAAGAAACGGTAGTCCATCTTAGTAACACGGTGACGACCGTCGTTACCCATACCTGCCATAGATGTTGTCAAGAATGTTGGGTCACCAGAGTAGATTTCGTCGAAGGCTTTTGTACGAGCGAATTTCACTGTACGAAGTTTCAATACGAAGTCATCAACAAATTCTTGGATTTCAGATTCAGTAAATGTACCACGAGCCAAGTCACGTTCAGCATAGATATCAAGAACGATTGGCACACGACCAAGAGAAGTTGCTGCACCGTTGATAACACGACAAACAGCCATGAAAGCAATGTTTGTCCATTGGATAGCTTCTTTCGTGTTCATCGCAGGTTTGCGAACATCAACACCATAGTGATCACCTAAGCGTACAACTTGTTGCAATGCTTGGTACTGCATGTTGATTTCTTCGCGAAGACGGATTGATTCTTCGTCGATTTCAGTAATCGCATTCCAGTCAGCTACTTTTTCTTCCATCAAGTAGTCTGCACCGTAAAGTGCCAAACGAGCGTACATACCGATGATACGACCACGTGAGTATGCATCTGGAAGACCAGAAACGTGGTGTGAGTGGCGAGCACGGCGGATGTCAGCTGTGTAGGCACGGAAGATACCGTCGTTTACAGTTGTAGCATGTTTTGTATAGATTTCATGAAGGAGTGGGTCTGGAGTATAGCCGTTTTCGATAAGAGTTGTTTCAGCCATACGAATACCACCACGTGGCATGAAATTGAGTTTGAAGAGCTCATCGTTTTGGATACCGAAGATGAGTTCGTTCTCTTTATCGATGAAACCTGCTGGAATATCAGCGATAGAAGTAGCACGATCTACGTCCATTGGGAAGCGAGTGTCTTCGTAGCCAGCTTTTGTTTCTTCGATGATTTTTTTGATATGAAGTGAACGCTCAGTTGGGCCTGCGAGGAAGCTTTCATCTCCATCGTATGGAGTGTAGTTGGCTTGAACGAAGCGTGTTACACTTGCCTTATCTTGCCAATCTGTACCTTTAAAGCCTTCCCAGGCTTGGGCGAAAATGTCTTCAGCAACATTTTTTGTTTTAACTTTTGTTGACATGAGGGTTCTCCTTTTATGCTTTTGGGTATCGATTTGCTATCGATACCAACATGTCATTATTATACCATTTGAAAACACTTTCTACAAGACAAAAATACTTGAAAATAAATGAAAAACCTTTCAAGGAATATGAAAAAAATTGAAAGATAGAGTTGATATTTTCAAAACAAATTTCTGCTTGTATTTGTAATAAGGTGATAAGCTGTCGTTTATTGTCTTGGTAAGATGGCTGGTTCAACGAATCTAAAGGCTGAAACTTCCTAAGAAATGCGGTATAATATAGCGAGTTAAACTTGTAAACAGGAAGAGGCAGTCATGTTAATTTTTCCTCTAATCAATGATTTATCTAGAAAAATTATTCATGTAGACATGGATGCTTTTTTTGCTGCCATTGAGGTAAGGGACAATCCTGAATTGAAAGGAAAGCCTGTTATTATTGGAGCGGACCCTAGGTTGTCTGGCGGAAGAGGCGTTGTGTCGACTTGTAATTATGAGGCGCGTGCCTTTGGGATTCACTCGGCTATGTCCTCAAAAGAAGCCTATGAACGTTGTCCGCAGGCTATTTTTATCTCTGGTCATTATGAAAAATACCAAGAAGTTGGGCGACAGGTTCGAGAAATCTTTCATCGTTATACTGATTTGGTGGAGCCCATGTCTATCGATGAGGCTTACTTGGATGTAACAGAAAATAAGTTGGGCATCAGCTCTGCGGTTAAGATTGCCAAGCTTATCCAATACGATATTTGGAATGAATTGCATCTGACAGCTTCCGCAGGTGTTTCCTATAATAAATTTTTGGCAAAAATTGCCTCTGATATGGAAAAACCGCACGGTTTGACCTTGATTCTACCTGAAGATGCTGTTGGTATTCTCGCCTCCCTGCCTGTTGAAAAATTTCACGGTGTGGGGAAGAAGACGGTGGAACGCCTGCATGAGATGGGGGTCTACACGGGGCAAGATTTGCTAGATGTACCAGAAATGGTTTTGATAGATAGATTTGGGCGTTTTGGCTTCGACCTTTATCGGAAAGCGAGGGGCATTTCTAATTCGCCCGTTAAAGTGGACCGTGTTCGTAAGTCAATTGGAAAGGAAAGAACCTATCGCAAACTTCTTTATCGGGAGGAGGATGTCCTGAAAGAGCTAATCAGTCTCTGCCAACGGGTCGCAGCCAGTTTGAAGCGGAATGGAAAAAAGGGTCGAACAATTGTTTTGAAGGTGCGTTATGGTGATTTTTCTACCTTGACGAAACGTCATAGTCTAGAGGTGTATACGGACCAGACGGAAACGATTGAGAAAGAGGTTCGTCAACTAATTGAAGAAATTGGGAAGATTGAAAAAGGGATTCGTTTGCTGGGTGTGACCGTGACTAATTTTCAAACTTGAGTTCTGTTTCAGTCTATGATAGACTGAAAAAAAGGAGAAGAGATGCAAATTTCAAGTAGATTTACCATTGCCAGCCATATCTTGGTTCTCTTGGCTCTGGAAGGAGAAAAGGAAAAACAGACCAGTACTAGCATTGCAGGCAGTGTCGGGGTTAATCCTGTCATTATCCGAAATATTTTGTCCCAACTCAAGGAGGCTGGTCTGGTAGAAGTAGCACGTGGTGTTGGAGGTGCTCGCTTGGCACAGGCTCCAGACCAGATTACACTTTTGCACGTCTATCAGGCTGTGGAGTTGTTTGGAGAAAAGGGACAACTCTTCGGCTTTCATGAGCAACCCAATCCAAACTGTCAAGTAGGTCGCAATATTCATCCCCTGCTAGATAGTCGTTTGGAAAATGCTCAGTCGGCTTTGGAAAATGAACTTGCACAGACGACTATTGCTGATTTACTGGCGGAACTATAATTACATTTAATGAAAAGATCATCAGTTTGCTGATTTTTTTAATTTTTAAATTGTAATAATTGACATTACAACGCAAATGATTTATACTTGTGTTGTAAATATAATTATTACAACAAAAGCAAGTGAGGTATCAATATGAAAATAGCTATTATTGCGGCGAATGGTCAAGCAGGTCAAACCATTGCAAAGGAAGCAGTAGAACGTGGTCATCAGGTGACGGCTATTGTCCGTTCTGAAAACAAGAGCGTAGCCCAAGAAGTGATCCAAAAGGATGCTTTTGCTCTTACCAAGGAAGACTTGGCAGGCTTTGATGTAGTAGTCAATGCTTTTGGTGCTTGGACACCAGAAACCTTGCCGGGTCACGCTCGTCTTGCGGAGCATCTAGCGACCATCCTTGCTGGTAGTCCAACTCGTCTTTTAGTAGTTGGTGGTGCAGGCAGTCTTTATTTAGACGAGAGCCAGACAGCTATGCTGAAAGATACACCAGATTTCCCTGCGGAATACCTACCAATCGCTGAGGCTATGGGTGCTGGTCTAGACCTCTATCGTCAGGCGACAGCTATCAACTGGACCTATATGAGCCCTGCAGCCGATTTTGATGCAGAAGGCTCAAAGACAGGTGTCTACACTATTGCTGGCGAGGTTTTCCAAGTCAATACCCAAGGTGAAAGCTATATTAGTTATGCCGACTATGCTGTGGCTTTGGTTGACATTGCTGAAAAAGGTGGTTACCAGCAGGAACGAATTTCCGTATTTGCATAAAAAAATTAGGGGACTATATACCAGTTTACACCAACCACAATATGTAGTGTTTCGATAATATCAAAAAAGACGACTTCCAAACTAGGAAATCGTCTTTTCTTCTATCTTGACTATCAATAATATCTTCTCAGTTTATCCTGATTTTCTTTAAAAAATTCTTCTAGCCAGTCCATCCCATAGGCATGACTGAAGCCTTCTAGGAGAACGGAGAAATCAATGCTATCAAACCCCATTTTCTTCAAACCATCAAAGGTATTAAACGGAGAACGGAAGTGTTTGTATTTGATAATTGCTCCAATATCTTTCAAATCCTGCTCTCTTGTGCTAACCATCTTCATACCCAATACGTATTCAATTGGAGCAACTAAAACAGTTAAGTTTTCGAATGAATATAGGGTCTCACACAAATGTAATGGTGGCTGTCTGTTCATGTTTGCCACATTATTATTGAGCCATAGTTCTTCGTCAGTATTCAAATTAAAGCGTTGCCCTACACGAGCAATAATTTCGTTGATTTTCTGACTTTCTTCATAAAAAGCATCTACATCTTGTGTAGCTCGCAAACCATGATACTCTAAAACATAACCACCAACACAAATAATGGTTAAATGAAGATTGGCTTGAGCCAACTCTTGGTTCAAGGCTTCAAAAACAGGTTTCATTTTATCCATGTCTGTATTTCTCCATCATTTTTTGTACATTGGCTAATTTGGCTGGTTTATTTAATGAAACCACATATTCATGAGTTGGTGTGTGTTCTTGAATAGCATATTTCAAACTGACCTTTTGAAAATCTGTTAGTTCTTTAGAAGCTAATAACTTTTCGACATCTTCTTCCGTCAAATAAGAATGGTCTTCGAAAATAACTTTTCGCAGATAGCGAAACCAGTGACTAGCATTAAACCGTGATTGCTCTGATGCCTTTATCATGTAGTCATACCAATCCATCTTGCACCTTCCTTATCTTCTTTTTCTCAGCCCCTCATCTTCTTTAGGATTATAATTTAGAGCCTGTTGCAATTTTAAATCAAAACTGGAAAGTTCTAGCTTTTCTTCCTCAAATGGAATCTCAGGTAGTTTAAACTGAAACTTTTTGTAAAAGAAAATATCAAATTCATCTTTATTATCTGAAATATCTACTAAAGTATCTAACTCAGAAAGTCGAGCTTGTATGTTAATTTTTGTGACTTCTCCAAGTTTTTGATAAATCGCATAATAGGATAGGTCTTGGAAAAATTTTCGGTGTGATTCAACTACTTCCTGAGTGTAAGGGCAGTCATAGTAACTAAGATATTTGGTGTAAAAATTATCAGAGAGAGAAATTTGATAATCTACTAGCTTATTATCAATTGTTTTAGAAACTGTTCGCTCCATTTCTGCATGTAGTTTATCCATGGACTAACTCCTTGTATGTAGTACGAACTTCTGAAGATGACTATAGAAGATTGAAACGGTCGTTGTCAGCCATGCTTCGGGTATTATAACGGAAGTCAAACTCGAGGCTGGGCAAAAAGTCCAGGACCACTACTCAGAGTTCGTGTCAACATCTCAGCGCAGTGGTTGATTGGCAGATTTGTTCGTGTTTTGCACTCCAAATATGGCCTAATCAACTGTGCGGGGGTGGGAAGACGAACTCTTTTTATCTTGGTCGAGTTCTTTCCCACTCCCATTTCTTAGACCAAGAATGGTAGATTCCCATTACACCACGTTTGAGACCTGCCCCAAAACCTTCAATCGTATGTGTATAAACATCATCAATTACATATTCACGAGCACCATGATTTACAAAAGCATGGTCGTACATTTTCGCAACTTTATTATAACCTAACCATTCATCAGTGTAAAGCTGGGCAGCGTCTTTCACAAATTTTACGATTTGTTCTGTTAAAGTTTTTGTGCCTGTATCGGTTACTTTATAAGTATTCAATTTTCCTTCTCGTGCAACCATACCAACAACTTGGATTTTATCTTTTAGGGAGAGACCTTAGGCATTTTTAACTTTTTTTTGAGTTATGGCGATTCTTATTTTTACCACTGATGTAGGTTTCATCTACTTCTACAGTCCCATCCAATTCATTACTATTTTCTGAACCAAAACATCTACGAATACGCTCTAACATAAACCAAGCTGTTTTTTGAGTAACATGGATGTCTTTTGAAAGTTGAACAGAAGAAATGCCTTTTTTGTGGGATGTCACCATCCAAATGGCAATAAACCATTTTTGAAGAGAAACTTTAGTATTATCAAACATTGTACCCGTTTTAACGCTAAAATATTTGCCAGTATTTTTACATCTGTATTTACCATTTTTACACTTATAAACCTTAGAGGTCTCATCAAAAGGGCTGACTACATAGCCGTTCCAGCGAATTTTTTCTAAATGTTGCTCACAGTAATAATCATTTGGAAAAGCATTCATCAAATCATACAATGACTCAAATTCACCTAGCATCTCTTTACTCCTTCTTTATTCTAAAACTATTATATCACAAATAATACAAAAATAAATATTATGGTGTAATAATGGATATGATTATTTTCAAGACTAGTATTTTGTGATATAATAGTGTTATAAAAATAGCAAAGGAATTGATTTGTATGAACGCAATCACAGCTCACAGCTCACAGCTCACAGCTCACAGCTCACAGCTCACAGCTCACAGCTCACAGCTCACAGCTCACAGCTCACAGCTCACAGCTCACAGCTCACAGCTCACAGCTCACAGCTCACAGCTCACGCTGATTATGTAATCGGACGTGTTTTTTGTCAGGCACTAAAACAGACTTTTTCACATTTTTGTGGAGAAGTTTTTTCTGTTGTACCAAAAAGCGAGGTGGCGTAATGGCTACCTCGCTTCATAATGCTAAATTACAGAAAAAGGATGAATTTTATACTAGATATTCAGATATTGAAAATGAGATGAATGCTTTTTTAGAATTTAATCCTAAAGTATTTCAAAATAAAACCGTTCTATTACCTTGTGATGACCCTGAATGGAGTAATTTTACAAGATATTTTGCACAAAATTTTGAATCTTTAGGGTTGAAAAAACTCATTAGCACGAGCTTTGCGAACGACAGAAAAACAATAAAGTTTGGTCAGTTAAGTCTTTTTGAAACAGAATCACCACATTTTGATAAAGATAAAACGAACAGCAGAGGAAAGATTTTCACCCTGTCTAAAGACGGTAAATCAAAAGTAGATATTTCAAATTTAAAGTGGCAATATTTAGAGGGCGATGGGGACTTTAATAGCGATGAAGTTATTAAGTTAAGAGATGAAGCTGATGTTATTGTAACAAATCCGCCGTTCTCATTATTTAGGGAGTTCATAAAATGGATAATGGATGGTAAAAAAGAATTTGCAATTATCGGTCATCAAAATGCTATTACTTACAAAGATGTTTTTTCTTATATAAAGGATAATAAGATATGGTTAGGCAAACCTTTTAAAGGTAACGTTGGTTTTTTTATGAGTCCTTATGAGGATTTAGCTACTTCTTCACAACGAAAGAAAGATTTAATAAGGGTTTCTGGTGTGATGTGGTTTACTAATATTGAACACGGCAGGAGACATCAACCTCTTCAACTTATGACTGAAGCGGATAATCTAAAATTTAACACGAAGCTAATCAAAAAGTTGCGTGAGTTTGATACCCAAAATTACCCAAAATATTACAACTACGATGCTATTGAAGTACCTTTTACAATGGCAATACCTTCTGATTTTGACGGTTATATGGGAGTTCCTATCACATTCTTAGATAAGTTTAACCCAGAACAATTTGAAATTATCGGATTGGGAATATCTAGTTCAGGAATTGAAATTGGAGTTAGAGGTTATACTGACGAACATAGGAAATATAGGAAAGAAATCCAAAAACGTGGAACTGCCGATGGAGATTTATACTTCTTAGATAAAAATGGGTTTCCTGTTGTTCCTTATGCCAGAATTATTATCAAAAGAAAAGGGGTATAAATCATGAAAACTACTCTCAATACTGATTTGACAATAAGAAATATTTGTGAAGGTTTCATTTATAACGAATATGAAGGAAAAGGACTGTTTGGGTGGAATGGACAACTAGTCATCCAACCAGAATACCAGCGTAACTATATTTATGCTGATGGTGTCAAGGATGTCGCAGTAATTGATTCTATTTTAAAAGGCTATCCACTTGGGCTAATCTATTTTGTTAAAACAAAAGACGGAATGTACGAAGTTTTAGATGGACAACAGAGAATTACTAGCTTTGGTCGTTTCGTAACGAATAAATTTGCTTTGACAGATAAAGATGGTATTCCGTACTACTTCAGTAGTTTAGCAGAAGATTTGCAAGAAAAAATTATGAATACCAAATTGACTATTTATGTTTGTGAAGGAGAAGAAAGTGAAATCAAGGAATGGTTTAAGACTATCAATATAGCAGGAGTATCACTTAATGAGCAGGAGCTACTGAATGCTATCTATTCTGGACAATTCGTGACATTAGCCAGAGAAGAGTTCAGCAATTCAAGTAATGCGAATATTAGCAAATGGTCAACTTATATAAAAGCAGAGGTCAATAGACAAGGTTACTTAAACAAAGCCTTAGAATGGGTATCGAATGGAGAAATAGAGCATTATATGAGTGTACATCGTAAAGATGATAACATTATAGAACTGAAAAGGTATTTCTCATCAGTCATTGAATGGATAAATGGCTTATTCAGCTCAATAGACCCTCAAATGAAAAAAGTGGATTGGGGTAAACTTTATAGGCGGTATCATGCTAAATCATATAACATTCAGGAACTAAATAGGGATGTAGAAAGTTTGTTATTAGACGGCTTTGTTGGAAGCAAAAAGGACATTTATGAGTATCTACTTGGGGGAAAGCAAGATACAAAATTATTGAATATCCGTGTGTTTCCTGAAACAGTCAAACAAGAAATTTACAAGATTCAAACTGAAGAGGCTAAAGCTAAACATCTATCAAACTGCCCATTATGTGCCTTGGGAACAAACAATAATAAAACTAGAATATGGAAAATTACCGAAATGGATGCTGACCATGTTAAAGCATGGAGCAAAGGTGGTAGCACAGATAAGTCAAATTGTGAAATGCTCTGTAAAACACACAACAGAGCAAAAGGAAATAAGTAGCATAAAAGACGATTTCCTAATTTGGAAGTCGTCTTTCTTGATGTTGTCGAAATACTACATATTGTGGGTAGTGTAAACAGATATATAGTTCCCATCGAGGAATTATCTTTTTATTTTTTGTTCACATATAGTATAATAATATAAACAAAAGAGAAAAGGAGACCGATATGATTCACTTGATTTGTCCCAATCCAGCTCTGGACCGTACGCTACTTGTTGAAAAAATTGAAAAGAATATTCCCCTGAGACCGACGGAAGTGAGGGATTATCCTGGTGGAAAAAGCTTCAACGTGGCCTATGCCCTCCGTGAAAACGGTGTGACAGACTACATAATTCATACTATTTTGGGTGGTCAGATTGGTCGCTATATCCAGGAGCTTAATGCTGATGGTGGCAATACCCTGCGCGTGGTTGAAAATAGCCAGAATACTCGGACGTGTAATATCTATGTTGAAACCAGTACAGGCGATGTAGTACTATTTTATGAAAAAGGTTTTGAACTAACAGAGGATTTGCTCAACCAATTCACTCGCCAGATAGAGGATAGTTTACAAAATGGCGACATCCTAGTCTTTTCAGGCAGTCTGATGAAGGGGATGCCGGATGATTATATTCAGCGGTTTATTGAAAAATACCCAGAGGTTCTGACCATAGTGGACACCAGTGGACCAGCTTTACGTGCGGCTTATCAAGCTAGACCGGCCCTTATCAAAATCAATAATGAGGAGCTGAAAGATATTTATCCAGAGCTGGATGAAGAAAGTCCTGAAGCTATTTTAGGTATCCTGAAAGAAGTGACTCCTCATGAGAATATCATCATTACCATGGGAGACAAGGGGAGTCTAGCTAAGATTGGTCAGCGCTTCTTCCGTATTCAGTCTCCAAAGAAAGAAACGCGTAATCCGATTGCCGCAGGGGATTTCTATCTGGGCTTGCTAGTCAAGGGAATCAGTCAAGGTCAAGCCCCAGAAATCTTTTTGAAAGAAGCGGCAGCCTTTGCAACAGCCAATTGTTTGAATTATTTTCCAGAGGTTGAAGCAGAGCAGTTTGAAGCGATTGTAGATACAATATTACTAGAGGAACTGTAGCATTGTATCCCTTTACTCATCGTGCTATAATGGCAAGGAGAAACAAGGTGAGATGGGGGATAGTAGTGGAACAGTTGACGGTTCTTTACCAAAATTTAAAACGGCAATATGGTGAATTTCACTGGTGGAATGATGAAAATCCTATAAAGGATTTGGTATCTATGATTCTTATTCAGCAAACAACGGAAGCAAATGCCAAGTGTGCTTTAGAACAGTTGGAGGGACGGTTGACAATTCATTCGCTTTTAGAGATGCCTGTGGAGGATTTACAAGAATGCATTCGCCCAGCAGGATTCTTCAAACAAAAATCACTCTAAAAGACGCTCAGGAGCTTCATGCACTGATTGATGAACATGGTAAGCAGTTCAGATTAACAAAGGGGCAGCTTGATGAATCATGGTTGATGATATAGTCATACTCTTCGAAAATCAAAATCAGACGTTGTTGACTTGATTTGATGTACCTCAGTTCTATCTGCATCTGCGTCGCCTAGCTTGATTTTGATTTTCATTGAGAATCAATTAGTGTATTTTTTATTACTACGAAGGGCGAGGGAGCCTCATTTCCTTATTTCCGAGTTTAAACACTCCACTGGACAGTTGAAGTAGTCTGCATATCGTTGCCTTGTACTAAAAGCAAACGAAACGACTATAAAAGAGTAAAACCAGCAAATCTACTAACTTGCTGATTTTTATGCTTTAAAAAATTCTTCAATATCTGCCTGTTCTATGCCAATCATGGGGTCGATGGTTAGTAGGTTATCTACAGTCAAAATGTATTCTGTGGGTTGGGGACTTGTTTTTTCTGGCTGGTCTTGATCAAGAAGGGAGAGTTGTTGGCTGTTTTCTTTGACTACTTTAACCTGTTCTTTCCTGTCTGGCTGAGTAGGGGGCTGGGTTTGTGTGGTTGCCGCTGTTTTACTTTCGGCTTTTTCAGCTAAAGCTTCCTTGCTATCCTGCTCTGCCATTTCCCCTTGGAAACGTGGGACCAGATAGGTTTTTCGGACGGTTCCGGCGTTTTTGACGGCGTAGTCGAAGGCGGAAATTTCGCCTAGGAGGATGAGCTTACTCTTGGAGCGGGTGATGGCTGTGTAGACCAGATTGCGCTGGAGCATGCGGTGGCTGGTGCGGGTGATGGGAAGGATAACGACCTGAAACTCACTACCTTGGGACTTGTGGATGGACATGGCATAGGCCAGGGTAATCTTGTACCATTCGTTTCGAGGATAGGTGACCTCGCTGCCGTCGAAGTTGATGGTAATCTCGTCCTGCTTGGAGTCGGTATACTTGGCAGGTAGGAGGTCGGTGATGTAGCCCAAGTCGCCATTGAAGACATTGGCTTCGGCGTCGTTAACTAGATGAATGACTCGGTCGCCTTGGCGGAAGGCTTGCTCGTTATGGAGGAATTCTAACTCTCCCTCTTCCAGTGGATTGAGCAGGGCCTGGGTCATGGTGTTGAGTTGGTCAATACCTGCAGCACCACGGTACATGGGAGCGAGGATTTGTACTTCGTTTGCAGGAATGCCCGACTTGATGGCTGCGCCGACAATGCGCTTAATCAGGGCTGGAATTTGTTCGTTTTGCACTTCAAAATAGGAGCGGTCAGCCTTTTTCTCACGGAAATCGCTAGGCAGAGCCCCTTGGCGAATCTGGCTGGCTAGGGTAACAATGGTCGAATCATCGGATTGACGATAGATACGTTCTAGAGTGATGCTGGGTAGCTTGTCAATTTTCAGGAGGTCAGCAAGAACCTGACCGGGACTGACAGAAGGTAATTGCTCCGCATCGCCGACAATCAGAACTTGGGTTTGGGAGGAGATGTTCTGGAAGAGCTGGTTTGCCAACCAAGTATCTACCATAGAAAACTCATCCACGATGATAAAGTCTGCATCCAAGTAATCATCACGGTAGGATTCTTCCTGTCCTTCTACCAGACCGAGGTGGCGGTGGATGGTAGCAGAAGGCAGACCTGTCAATTCATTCATCCGTCTGGCTGCTCGTCCAGTTGGAGCGGCTAGGAGGACTGGGCATTCTTCTCGGTTGCGAGTTAGGTCAATCTTATGCAAGATGGCATAGACTGCGATAATACCGTTGATAACCGTTGTTTTTCCAGTCCCTGGCCCGCCTGTCAGAATGAAAAGCGGATTGGTAATGGCTTGGACGATGGCTTCTTTTTGAATGTCATCGTAGGTCAGGGAAGACATAGTTTCCAGCTCTGCTATGGCAGCCTCAACGTCTGCGCGTGGGAAGGGTTTGAAACCATTTTTTCCCATCAGGCGGGTCAGGTTTTTATGGATACCATGTTCGGCAAAGTAGAGGCTGTTGTCAAAAATCTTTGTGCCTTCTTGCTGTACCTTGTCGTCTGCAATCAGTCCCGTCAATTCTTTGGCAACAGCAGCGGGGTCCAGCTCTGTATGGCGGGATTTTTCCAGCAGTTCAAGAGTTGCTTCCAGCAAGTCTCTGGCCTCCACATAGGTATCGCCTGTTTCCATGGAGCGATGAATGAGACTAAAGAGCATGCCAGCCCGAAAGCGTTGGGGAGAATCACTGGCAATTCCTAGATTTTCCGCAATCCTATCGGCAATGGTAAAGCCGAGCCCCTGGACATCTTCGACCAGTTGATAGGGATTTTCTTCAATAATCTGAAGTGTTTTTTCCTTATACTGGTCTTGGATTTGAAAGGCCAATTTATTGGGAATGCCATACTCGGCTAGTTTTGCCAAGATCAACTCGGTTCCATAATTGAGGCGGAGTTTCTCTACAAATGCCTGCATGTTCTTACGGGATAGACCTGTGATTTGGGTTAGTTTTTCAGGTTCGGCCAAAATCTTATCAATGGTATCTTCGCCATAGAGCTCAACGATTTTTTCAGCTGTTTTGCGTCCAATTCCCTTGAAATGCTCGCTGGAGAAATACTTGACCAGACCAGCTGAGGTAGGCTTGCTGCGTTCGTAGCGCGTGATTTGCAATTGCTGACCATACTTGGGATGGGTGACCAGATTGCCATAGAAACGATAGTCTTCTCCTTCAATGACATCGGCAATCGTTCCGGTCACAATAATTTCGTAGTCATCATAGTCTGCGTCTGTCTCCTCGATTTCAAGGAGAAGGATTTTATAAAAATTACTAGGATTTTCAAAAATAATCCGGTCAATGGTGCCGGTAACATACACTTCGTTCATAGAGTTTATTTCCAATAATAATGAAAAAGAAGTTTGGAACGGATTGCTCCAAACTTGTTTGTATTAATCAATAGTCCCAATACGGTTGAGAGGCCACATGCGAAAGACAACTTCTCCTTTGATGTTTTCACGGGAAAATGTTCCTACACTACGACTATCTAGTGAGACAAGGCGGTCATCTCCCATCAGGTAGTATTGTCCTTCTGGGACTGTCACGGTAAAGTCTACGTAACCATTGGCATCTTGTGTGAAAGCTTCAGCAGATTGGGCCACAGCTTGGAATTGTTTGTTGTAAGAATAGACTTCTTGAAGTTTATCTTTCTGGAATGCAGCGAGATATTCATCTAAGTAAGGCTCGTCCACTTTTTGGTCGTTAACATAGAGGACATCGTTTTCGTAGCGAATAGTGTCACCTGGCATACCAATCACACGTTTGACAATCAGTTTTTCCTTGCCATCGCTGTCTGTTTCGCTGGCTACAACAATATCAAAGCGGTCGATAGAGGTCGTTTTTAGCATGATGAGTTTTTCTTGGTGTTGAAGCGTTGGGTCCATGGAATGGCCATCGACAGATACAGGATCCCAGATAAAGTAACGACTGGCAAAAAAAGCTGCCATAAACAGTAAAAAGATGCCCCATTCAGCTAAGAAGGCGACTAGTGGTGAGCGTTTTGTTTTTTGGATTGCTCCCATATTTTTTCCTCATTTCAATAATTTTTGTGCTTTTTGCGTATTGGCAAAGTGGAGTTTGGCAGTTTGGTTGAGACCAGCCATACCATATTGTTTTAAGATGCTTGCTGCGACTTGGTCGGATTTACTGCCTGCACCAGACGGTAGATTCATCCCAACTAGTTGACCAAGCTGGACAAGATTTTCTAAAAACATAGCTCTAGCAATAATAGAAGATACTGCCACAGCCAGATACTTGCCCTCAGCCTTTTCTTCTAGAGTGACGGTGTTGGCAAATTGATTGGCTTCCTTCTTCAAGTACTTTTGATAATTTTGACTGGAAGTGAAGGCGTCAATGACAATCTTCTCAGGCTGGACACCCTTTTGCAAGAGTAGGAAAATAGCCTGATTGTGTAGGGCGACCTTGACAGATACTGCATTGTAGCCTTGCTCGATGACTTCGTTGTATTTTTTCGGTGACAATAGCAGAGCTTGGTGGGGGATTTTCTCTTTTAAGAGAGGGGCGATTTGGCAGATTTTTTGGTCTGTCATTTTCTTGGAATCATCTACACCAAGCGACTTGAGAAAGGCATGGTCTTCTGGGCGGACAAAACTAGCAACGACTGCCAAACCTCCAAAATAAGACCCGTTTCCAACCTCATCTGTACCAATCATGGGCAGGTTTTGACCAGGTATGGTCGTCTGTCCAGACTTTTCTGGCTCATAGCCCCAGAGCCTTGCTTCCTGCTCTGCCATCTCCCCCTGAAAAACGACTTTTCCAGAAGTGTAGATGGACAGGCTGCCACCGGTCAGTTTGAAAAATGCTTCTATGTAAGGATTTTTGCTGGTCTGCCGATAGCGGTCATAGTGAGCCATCATGGCTTGTTTTTGCTGGGCAGATGCCTTTAGTACAACGGTATTCATGTTCTTATTGTAACACAAATGCTAGTTAGAGTGTGCAGAAAAGGGTGGAATTTACTATAATGGTAGAAGAAAGTGAGGTACACTATGGAAGTGCAAATGAAGTATAAATGGGCGACTCTGGGAACAGGTGTCATTGCCAACGAATTGGTTCAGGCATTGCAGGCTATGGGAGGAAATCTTTATTCGGTAGCCAACCGTACCTATGACAAGGGTGTGGAATTTGCGCAAAAATATGGCATCGAGAAAGTTTATCTAGAAATCGATGAAGTGTTTGAGGATCCTGAAGTAGACATTATCTACATTTCTACGCCTCACAATACCCATATCAATTATTTGAGAAAGGCCTTGAAGGCTGGAAAGCATGTCCTCTGTGAAAAGTCTATTACGCTTAATTCAGAAGAATTAGCAGAAGCCATTCAACTGGCAGAGGAAAACCAGGTTATCCTGGCAGAAGCCATGACCATTTTCCACATGCCAATCTATCGTCAGTTGAGCCAAGTGGTTGCCAGTGGCAAGTTGGGAGAGTTGAAGATGATCCAGATGAACTTTGGTAGCTACAAGGAATACGACATGACCAACCGCTTTTTCAATAAAAACTTGGCAGGCGGTGCCCTTTTGGATATTGGTGTCTACGCTCTGTCCTTTGTCCGTTGGTTTATGACTGAAAAGCCTAGTCAGGTCTTGTCCCAGGTCAAATTGGCTCCGACAGGTGTGGACGAGCAGGTAGGGATTTTGCTCAGCAATGATGCAGGAGAGATGGCGACCATCGCCCTGACCCTCCATGCCAAACAGCCAAAACGTGGTACTATTGCCTACGATAAAGGCTACATCGAGCTTTACGAGTACCCTCGTGGTCAGAAGGCAGTCATTACCTATACTGAAGACGGTAGTCAAGAAGTAATCGAAGCGGGCGAGACAGCCAAGGCCCTTTCTTATGAAGTGGCGGATATGGAAAAAGCTGTCGCAGGCATCGAAAACACCATGCACCTAGCCTACACCCAAGATGTCATGGACATCATGACCCAACTCCGTAAAGAATGGGGCTTGGTTTACCCTGAAGAAATGTAGGGATTTGACTAATCCGAAAATAGAAATGAGAGTGAGTTAGTAGCCAATTATTGGATTACTGCCTTACTCTTATTTTTTACTTATACTCTTCGAAAATCCAGACGTTGTTGACTTGATTTGGTAAACGTTAGTTCTACCTGCATCTGCGTCGCCGAATCTGTTTTTGGTTTTCATTGAGTATTATCTAATAATATGACAGTCAGATGACATTTATATTGATTGTGTGACAGAAAAGTCCTAAGATTACATAGTGGAGACAGTTTATTTAAAAGAACGGTTGAAGGCTTGTTTTTCAGATTTAATTTAGGTAAGATAGAACCATCTCAAAAATAAAGAAGGAATAAGATTATGAAACGTAAGAGAACAAATAAACCACAACATATGCGTCGCAAGAGAAAAACACCCATCATGAAAAACAATAAGAAGATGTTATACACATCTTCATTGGCTCTTTCCCTCTTTAGTACAGGGATGATTTCGACAAATGTTTTAGCCATCGAATGGGCTCCACGTACTGTTTCTGAAATTAGCCCAGAAATTGTACAAGAAGAAGGAAGGATGACCTATACTGTTCAGTATGGGGATACCTTATCAGCCATCGCCTCAGCTATGAATATTGATATGGACTTGCTGGCGAAAATAAATCAAATTGCAGATGTCAACTTGATTTTCCCTGATACGGTACTGACGACGACTGTTGACCAAAACAATCAAGTGACTCAGGTTGAGATTGAAGCACCTGTTCAGGGAAACACAAATGAGACCGTTCAGGCAACTGTTGACCTAACAACCAATCAAGTAACGGTTGAGGATACGGTTGTTCCCTTGGATCAAATTTCATCAGTTACCGACTCAGCGCCCGTAGAGGAAGTTGTAGAACAGCCTGTAGTAGAAGCACCCGTAGAGGAAGTTGTAGAACAGCCTGTAGTAGAAGCACCCGTAGAGGAAGTTGTAGAACAGCCTGTAGTAGAAGCACCTGTGGAGGAAGTTGTAGAGCAACCTGTGGTTGAGGCACCTGTAGAGGAAGTTGTAGAGCAGCCTGTAGTTGAAACTCCACAAGTGACAGCCCTATCAACTACTACAACAAGTACAAGTGCTTATGATGTCGGTTTGCAACCTCAGGTAGCAGCCTTCCGCGCAGAAGTAGCTAATGCCTTCGGTATTACGTCTTTCTCAGGTTACCGTCCTGGTGATTCTGGCGACCATGGTAAGGGATTGGCAATTGACTTTATGGTGCCTGAGAGCTCAGCTCTAGGAGATCAAGTGGCGGATTATGCAGTTGCAAACTTAGCTTCTAAAAATATCAACTACATCATTTGGAAACAGCGCTTCTATGCGCCGTATGACAGTATCTATGGTCCAGCCTATACATGGAATCTGATGCCAGACCGTGGTAGCGTTACAGAAAACCACTACGATCATGTGCATGTATCTTTTAATTAGACTTACAAAAATAACCGTTTCAGCCTTATCTGAAACGGTTATTGCTTTATATGTAGTAATATAGTCGAATGAATGAACTTTCAGACAAGGAACTGAGGTGCAGGTAGCGGGAGTGGGAAAGAACTCGACCAAGATAAAAAGAGTTCGTCAACAATTTTTCGTTTTAAGTTGTTGAGCTGAAACAGTCTATCCCCAGACTGTTTCACTCCCACCCCCGCATAGCTCCAACAGTCAGAGTAGTGACTGTTGGAGGTTGGAAATGAAGCGAACTCTGTTCGCATCAGTCGTAATGGCCAGATTTGGAGTGCAAAAAACGAATTGCTGAGATTTGCTTCGCAAATCTTATCTCCAACCTTTAACAGTCCACTGGACTGTTAAACCCAATCAACCACTGCGCTGAGATGTTGACACGAACTCTGAGTAGTGGTCCTGGGCTTTTTGCCCAGCCTAGGTTGAAAATAAGACTTGCGAAACAAGTCACTTTCGTAGAGTACGGCAAGCCGAAAGTGACGATGTATCAAAGTTAATTCAAATGACTATAAAAAAAGAAACAACTATCTCCCCCCAGATAGCTGTTTCGTGCGCAAACCACAGTATAAAATATATTCCTAAAAGAAACCTTAAACCAAGAACTTGCCTTTACAAGTAACCTACTGAGCTGTGAAGGCGGGTTCTAATTTTAGGAAAATTAAAATTGACATGTAGAGTGTTGTTTTCGGATGTTTTATCGTTTATTTAACTTGAATTGCCAATGCTTGATAGGGTTTCAAGGTAATTTTCTTACCGAGTTTGCTATCAGGATAGTTGCTGATGAGGACTTGGCCGTGGGCGTAATCGTCTGTCAGGTCTAGTTCAACCTCTTCTGCAAAGAAATTGTTGAGGACCAACAGTTTTTCGTCATTTAGCAAGCGTTCAAAGGCGTAGACTTTCTGGCTATCCTTGTAGGCTGCCTTGTAATCTCCTTCTGAAATCAGAGGGAGTTCTTTCCGCAGGCGGATGAGTTCTTGGTAGAAGGTAAAGATTGGGCCTGTTTTTTCCTGCTCAACGTTAATGGTTGGATAGGATTTGCCAGCTTTCAGCCAAGGAGTTCCTGTTGAGAAGCCTGCATTGTCAGAAGCGTCCCATTGCATCGGAGTGCGGGAATTGTCGCGGGACTTGGCCTGGATAATCTTGAAGGCCTGCTCAGGTGTGTGACCTTGATCCAAGAGCATCTGGTAGGCATTGATAGACTCCACGTCTACGTAGTCGTCCATGCTGTCGTAGTCAGGGTCAATCATGCCGATTTCCTCGCCCATATAGATGTAAGGCGTACCGCGTGACAGATGGATAGAGGCAGCCAGCATGGTTGCTCCTTCGTTACGGAAATTCTCCACATCAACAAAGCGGTTGAGGGCACGAGGTTGGTCGTGGTTGTTGTAGAAAAGGGCATTCCAGCCATTTCCAACGGACATCTCTTCGCCCCAAGTGTGAAAGAGGCGTTTGAGTTCTTCAAAGTCAAAGTCCATGATGGTCCATTTTTGCCCGTCCTTGTAGTCCACTTTCAAGTGGTGGAAGTTGAAGGCCATGGACAATTCTTCCCGCTCAGGAGCTGTGTAGAGAATGCAGTTTTCAATGGTGGTGGCAGACATTTCTCCGACGGTCATGAAGCCTTTTTCTGCTCCAAAAGTGGCGTTATTCATCATCTTGAGGTAGTCGTGGGTAATTGGGCGGTCGGTATAAGCTGGCTTGCCGTCGTTGATTGGGCAGTCTTCGAGGACTTCATCCTTGCCGATCAGGTTGATAACGTCGAAGCGGAAGCCCTTGACACCCTTGTCCTTCCAGAAGTTGACCACCTTGAAGAGTTCTTCACGGACATGAGGATTTCGCCAGTTGAGGTCGGCTTGGGTCACGTCAAAGAGGTGGAGGTAGTATTTCCCAGTATCTCCAAAAGGAGCCCAGGCATTGCCACCAAATTTAGACACCCAGTCAGTTGGCTGGTCACGCAGGATAAAGAAATCTTGGTAATATTTGTCGCCGGCTAGGGCCTTTTGGAACCATTCGTGGTCGGTTGAGCAGTGGTTGAGGACCATGTCTAGCATGAATTCAATGCTCAATTCTTTGCCGACAGCCACCATTTCTTCAAAGTCAGCCATGGTCCCAAAATCAGGATTGACGGCTGTATAATCTGAAATGTCATAACCGTTGTCTCGTTGAGGACTTGGGTAGAAAGGGTTGAGCCAAATCACATCAATACCTAGCTCTTTTAAATATGGGAGTTTTTCAATAATTCCTCGTAAATCCCCTACACCATTTCCAGTTGTATCCTTGTAAGATTTTGGGTAGATTTGATAAACAACCTTTCGTTTGTCTATTGTCATTTTGCTCTCTCTTTCTTGATTTTTCCTTCTTGCATAAGCAATGATAGGAGGTGCAAGTTACCTTGCGCCCTCCTAGAACATTAATTCTTTGTAACTGTCAGAATAGCTTCGCCTTGCGAGATGGCACGAGGAAGATTTCCGATAACTTGAGTGTCAAAGTCAGTTTGGTTGGTCACGATAACTGGTGTTTCAGCGATGAGACCAGCAGCCTTAATGACATCGATGTCAAAGCTAATCAATTTATCACCAGCTTTTACCTTGTCACCTTGATTTACATGGGCTGTAAAGCCTTTACCTTCCAAACCAACAGTATCCATACCAATGTGCATAAGGAGCTCAACTCCGTTTGTAGCAGTGATACCAACAGCATGGTTAGTTGGGAAGAGGACAGATACTTCACCATCGACTGGAGCAACCAAGATACCTTCGCTCGGGTCAATAAGGACACCTTGGCCCATGACACCTGATGCAAATACAGGGTCAGTAGCTTGTGACAATTCTTTGGTTTGACCAGTAAGTGGGCTAATCAATTCGATAGCAGCGCCAGCTTCAACAACTGCTTCAGTTGGAGCTACAACTTCTTCAACAGTTTCTTCTTTTTTTGAAAATGCACCTGTACGTTTGAAAACAGCTGTCAAAATCATTGGGACAACAATCGCAACAATCATTGTCATAAAGAATGCACCCCAGTATTCAGCCTTAATAGACAAGATACCTGGAAGACCACCGATACCGATAGAAGCTGCTTGGATGTTGAAGGATACAGAGAGTAAGCCTGCGATACTTGAACCAATCATAGCAGCTACGAATGGGTAAATGTATTTTACGTTGACGCCAAAGAGGGCTGGTTCAGTAACACCTAGGTAGGCAGAAATAGTTGCAGGAAGTGAAACTTGCGCTTCTTTTTCATTGTGACGGTTCATGAGGAAGTAGGCAAATACTGCTGAACCTTGAGCAATGTTAGAAAGAGCAATCATTGGCCAGAGACCAGTTCCACCAGCATCTGCAATCAATTGTGTATCGATGGCATTTGTCATGTGGTGAAGACCAGTGATAACGAATGGTGCATAGAGGGCACCGAATACCGCACCGAAGAGCCATTTCAATGGACCAGTCAAACCAGCTAATACAACTGTTGACAACCATTGCCCGATTGTCCAACCGATAGGACCAAGGACAGTGTGAGCCAAGATAATTGCCGGAAGAAGTGATAGGAATGGTACGAAAATCATAGATACAACTTCTGGAACAACCTTACGCCAGAAGATTTCTAGGTAAGACAGTGCCAAACCAGCAAGGAGGGCAGGGATAACTTGTGCTTGATAACCGATACGGGCAATACTAAATGCACCGAAGTTCCAAGACCAGTCGCTGGCAATGGTTGCTGCATCTGTACCAGGTACAGCATAAGCGTTGAGCAACTGTGGAGAAACCAAACAGATACCAAGGACGATACCAAGGATTTGTGAAGTTCCCATTTTACGAGATACGGACCAAGTGATACCTACTGGCAAGAAGTGGAAGATGGCTTCACCTGGCAACCAGAGGAAGTGATTGACACCATTCCAGAAAGGAGAAACCTGAACGATGGTGTTCCATACAGGGTTACCATCAGCATCGAAGACCAACTGCCCATCTTTCATAGCTTGTCCAAGCCATTCCATCTGAACACCTTCCAAGACGTTACGGAAACCGAGAATCAAACCGCCGACGATAAGGGCAGGAATGATCGGTGTGAAGATTTCCGCCAGCATGGTCATAACACGTTGGATGGCATTTTGGTTACTTTTAGCGGCTGACTTTGCAGCTTCTTTTGATACGCCTTCGATACCAGACACAGCTGTAAAGTCATTGTAGAAGATTGGTACATCGTTACCGATGATGACTTGGAATTGACCAGCGTTTGTAAAGGTTCCTTTTACTGCTGGAATGTCTTCGATGACTTTTACGTTTGCTTTTTTCTCATCTGCAAGAACAAAGCGCATGCGCGTTGCACAGTGTGTTACTGCATTGACATTCTCTTTTCCGCCAATAGCTTCTAGGAGCTGTTTGGCTTCTTTTTCAAATTTTCCCATATATTTTTCCTTCTAGACGGCTTATGGAATCCGTCACCCTATATTTTTTAGACATCTCCCAAAAGTATGTCTTTTTTGAAATTTGTACGGACAAATTTCTTTTGTGTTATCATTGTATCCGATTTCAAAAAATAATGCAAGCGTTTTTGCTTAGTTTTTTTTAATTTTGAAATGAATTTTGTTATAATGTTGATAGTTGTATGTTATTTGACAGATGAATTTGCGAGGAAATGATGAAAAAATACCAAGAAATTTATAATGACTTAAAAGAAAAAATACGGACAAATGTTTATCCGGCAGAAAGCTCCCTACCGACAGAACAGCAGCTTCAGGAAATCTATGGTGTTAGTCGTGATACGGTTCGTAAGGCGTTGGCGATTTTGACTGAGGGAGGTTTGATTCAAAAAGTGCAAGGGCGTGGTTCAATGGTCCTTAAGCAAGAAATTCTCAATTTCCCAGTTTCAGGTTTAACTTCCTATCAGGAATTGACAAATGTTCTCCAGCTTTCTACCAAGACAGATGTTGTCAGCTTAGATATGATTACCGTTAATAGTAGCCTTTCGCATTTGACAGGCTTTGAGCCGTATAGCAAGGTGTGGAAAGTTGTCCGTACACGTTCGATTGACGGTAAGGTCTCCGTTGTGGATACAGATTATCTTGCTGTCGATGTCGTGCCAGAGTTGACAACAGCTATTGCTGAAAAATCCATCTACGAATACCTAGAAAATAAGTTAGGCCTTGATATTGCTTATGCACAAAAAGAGATTACGGTAGAGCCGACCAATCGAGAAGAGCGTGAGCTAATGCAATCGAAGGATGATTATTTGGTCTTGATTAAATCTCGCGTCTATCTCGGTGATACCCAACAATTCCAATATACAGAAAGCAAGCATAAAATTGATAAATTCCGCTTTGTAGATTTTGCTCGTAGAAAGCATTCTTTATAGGAGAGATTAGCCAAATCAAGTTTTTTACGCTATAATAGATAGAAGAAGAGGTAAGATATGGCAAACTTAAATCGATATAAATTTACATTTGGCGAGAAGCAATTAACCTTGACAACTGAGCATGATAATTTATTCATGGAAGAGATTGAGCGTATTGCACAGGAAAAATACCAAGCCATCAAAGAAAAGATGCCGACGGCGGACCCTGAAACCCTCGCACTTTTGTTGGCAATCAATGCTCTATCCGTTCAACTAACGCGCGAGATGGCATTTGAACAAAAGGAACAAGAACTTGCAAGCGTCAAAGAAAAGGTCTTGAAAAAGAATGTGACCTTGATTGACTTAGATGAGCTTGAGGACAAGGTATGATTTCATTAGCAATTATTCTCATTTTGGCATGGAGTTTCTACATTGGCTACAGCCGTGGTCTAGTTCTACAGGCCTTTTATAGCATGGGCAGTATTATTGCCCTGGTGGTTGCGACGGCTACTTATAAAAAATTGGCATCCTTCCTTTATCTCTGGGTGCCATTTGCCAATGCTACTCAGGGGAGCTCCAACTATTATTTTGATGAGAAATATCTCTTTGACCTAGATATGGTATTTTATGCGGGATTGGCCTTTCTTTTGATATACGTCTTGGTTTATGCTATTGTGCGTTTCATAGGAATATTTGTCCATCTATTAGAGGCTTTTAATCCTGATACAAAAACGACCAATCTCATAAGCGGCGCCTTGGCTGTCTTGGTGACTTTTATTTCTCTTCAGATTGTCATGGTCTTGCTATCGACTATTCCGTTAGCGATGATTCAAGATAAATTGCACAGTAGTTTTCTTGCCAACATCATGATTCAGTACACACCATTCACTAGTAGCTTTTTAAAATCTCTCTGGTTGAGTAATATAGCAGGGTAAGGGAGACCTTATCCTTTTTATCGTCATTTATAATACTCTTCGAAAATCAAAATCAGACATTGTTGACTTGATTTGATGAGTGGGAGTGGGAAAGAACTCGAGCAGTCTAAAAGAGTTCGTCAACAATTTTTCGTTTTAAGTTGTTGAGCTGAAACAGTCTATCCCCAGACTGTTTCACTCCCACCCCCGCACAGTTGATTAGGTCGGATTTGGAGTGTGAAACACGAACAAATCTGCCAATCAACCACTGCGCTGAGATGCTGACACGAACTCTGAGAAGCGAGGATGGACTTTCTGCCCAGCCTCAGCCTGCTCCCTTGAAATATAACAGGAACAGAGTTCTATCTGCATTAGAGCGAAACGGACTACGTTCGCCTATTTCCAACCTCTAAAGGTTCCCCCGAACCCTTGGAGCAAGTCTGATTTTGATTTTCATTGAGGATTAGTTGACTGTTATACCTTTAATGTAAGAGATTGGGAAAGACTATATTTTTATCTTTTATTGTTTTGATAATGAGATAAAGCTAAGGAAAAGACTAAGTAGGAACATATGAATAATAAAATTATTGAAACCCTTGAATTTCACAAGGTAAGACAAAAAATTGAGCCCTATCTCTTGACGGAACAGGGCTTTGAAGAATTACGACAGTTGGAGCCCATGGTGGAAGTCCATCGTATCCAACAGTCCTTCGACGAGTTGACAGACATAGCTCAGATTTTTGTGGAAAATCCCTATTTCAGTCTGGCTGCTACTAGTGACATCGGTCCAGCCATGCGTCGTTTGGAATTGGATACAGACCTCAATATCGCTGAATTATTAGCTGTTAAAAAGGTCTTGGAAGTTTCTAAATCTCTCTTGGATTTTTATGGAAATCTGGAAAATGTCAGTCTTAGCCAGCTGGATAAACTCTTTGAGAAGATTGAGCTTTTTCCAAATTTACAGGGCTCCCTCCAGTCCATCAATGATGCTGGTTTTGTCGAGGATTTTGCCTCAGAAAAGCTGGCTCGTATCCGCCGGAAAATCCGTGAAGCTGAAGACCAAGTTCGTCAGGTCATGCAGGATATTTTGAAGACCAAGGGGGACATGCTGTCCGATAGCATTTTGGCAAGCCGTGATGGACGTAATGTCCTTCCTGTTAAAAATACCTATCGCAATAAGATTGCAGGGGTTGTCCATGATATTTCTGCTTCGGGTTCGACCGTTTATATTGAGCCGCGGGCAGTGGTGACCTTGAACGAAGAAATCAGTCACCTACGTGCAGAAGAACGCCATGAGCTCAACCGTATCTTGCAGGAATTGTCGGATATGCTCCGTCCGCATAGTGGTGTGATCCGTAACAATGCCTGGCTTATCGGGCATATTGATTTCGTCCGTGCTAAGCATCTCTTTGCGCGTGATCATCAAGCAGTTGTACCCAAACTATCTGAGAAGCAGGATATTGCCCTTCTCAACGTTCGGCATCCGCTCATTGCTAAGCCTGTACCAAATGACCTTTATTTCGGTAGTCAGTTGACGGCTATCGTGATAACAGGTCCCAACACAGGTGGTAAGACCATCATGCTTAAGACCTTGGGATTGACCCATCTGATGGCTCAGTCTGGTTTGCCTATCTTGGCTGATAAGGGCAGTCGGGTAGCTATCTTCAAAGAAATTTTTGCGGATATTGGGGACGAACAGTCTATTGAGCAGAGTTTGTCCACCTTCTCCAGTCACATGACCCACACGGTGGAAATTTTAAGAGCAGCTGATCAAGATTCTCTCATTCTATTTGACGAGTTGGGAGCTGGGACAGATCCGCAGGAGGGTGCGTCTTTGGCTATGGCCATCTTAGATGACCTTTGTTTGCGGGGGATCAAGACCATGGCGACCACCCACTACCCTGAGCTTAAGGCCTACGGGATAGAAACCTCTGGTATTGAAAATGCCAGCATGGAATTTGATAGCAATAGCCTGCGTCCGACCTATAAGTTTATGCAGGGTGTTCCTGGTCGCTCCAATGCCTTTGAAATTGCTCGCCGTCTGGGTCTATCTGACATCATTATCCAGTCGGCTCAGTCTTGGACCGATACAGATAGCGATGTGAACCGCATTATCGAGAAATTGGAAAGTCAGACTGTTGAAAGTCGTCGTCGCCTCGATAAGATTCGCGAGGTGGAACAAGAAAACTTCAAGATGAACCGTGCGCTTCGCAAACTCTATGATGAGCTCAATCGTGAGCGAGAAAACGAGCTCAACAAGGCACGCTTGGAAGCCAAGGAAATTGTAGATATGGCATTGGCAGAAAGCGAGGGTATTCTCAAAAATCTCCATGCTGCAGCCAGTCTTAAGCCTCACCAGATTATCGAAGCCAAGGCAGAGCTGAAAAAGTTGGCGCCTGAAGTGGTGGATCTGTCTAAAAACAAGGTTCTGAAGAAAGCTAAAATTCAGCGGGCAGCCAAGGTGGGCGATGACATTATCGTTACAGCTTATGGACAACGCGGGACCTTGACCAATCAGCTCAAGGACGGGCGTTGGGAAGCTCAGGTTGGTTTGATTAAGATGACCTTGGCCAAAGATGAGTTTGAGTTAGTCAAGGCGGAAAAGGCAGAGCAGCCTAAGAAACGCCAGGTTCACACAGTCAAACGTGCCAATGTACGAGGACCAAAAGCCCGCTTAGATCTCCGTGGCAAACGCTATGAAGAGGCCATGCTGGAACTGGACGAATTTATCGACCAGGCCCTTCTCAACAATCTGGCACAAGTCGACATTGTCCACGGTATTGGTACAGGGGTTATCCGAGAAGGGGTGACAAAGTACCTTCGCCGCAACAAGCAAGTCAAGGAGTTCGGCTACGCCCCACAAAATGCAGGTGGTTCAGGCTGTACCATTGTGACGTTTAAATAAGGAATTAGCAAGCAAGGATAGAGTCAGTCTATTCTTGCTTTTATATTTCTGCGATATAGGGAATAGGATGGGTCAAAATACAGTTCAAGTACTTACTAGGTTATGCTATACTATACTTATGAGGTAAGAAAGCGTCTTACTTGATAGGATTTCATAAAGGAGGTCTAGGATGAAAAAAGTAATGAATATCATTGTCGGCATTTTGTTAGTAATCGGGATTGGAATAGGAGGAATTGGATATATGCAACACAAGGAACATGAAGAAATGGTCGCAATCGCTACTAGTGAAGAGGCTAGAGCTGTTTACGAAAAACACATGAAAGCGAATGACCCAAAAGCGTTAACGGCTGATGGAATTATAAAAACTTATGAAATTGACACTGAAACACTAGAGTATAATCCCATGGGAGGAATGATGGTAAGAGTTTATGTAAATGGAGATGAAGACTTTGGCTTTCATTTTAACCTTTTACAAAATGAAGATGGAAAGTTTAAGTCTGGAAGTTATGTTATCAAATCAAAATTGGCAGATTTATTAGGGAAGTAGTTCATGGTAAAAAAATATGTTAATGAAGATAATCTTCAGATTGCAATGACGGAATACAATAATTTAGGTAAGGGAGATGCTGTAATTACACAATATGATGATATAGTAGGCGTGTCACCCTCGACTTCGACAATGAAAATGGCAATGGTGAACAGGTTTATGCTAAGGAGGTCTAAGATGAAAACAGTTGTCAAAATACTAGTTGGCATTATTGTCGCTATAGCACTCGGAATAGGAGGATTTAAGCTGATGCAAAAAATCGAGCACGACCAGATGGTAGAGATTGTGAAGGGTGAGGAAGTGAGGAAAATCGTAGAAGAACAACTTAAATATCTAGATAATGAAGCACTTTCAGAGGAAGGGCTGATAAAAACATATGAAATCGATGATTCTTCTATCATTCATAGTCCGATGGGAGGGATAAGTTTTAATATTTTCTTGAATTCAGATAGAAAGTTAAGAGTGGTGTTCGAATTAGAAAAGGATTCTAATACAGGAAAAATTGAATACTCCGGGGGAGGGTATTCTTCTGAAGTGAAAAAATTAGTTGGAGAAATAAACAATGACTGAAAAGTATACTGATCGTGATCGACAGAAAATTGCCAACAAAGAGTATTCAGCTTACAAATTTGGAGATGAGGTAAATATCGGAACCCTAGAATACCCTAGATACATCGGCACAGTCCGTAAGGTACTCAAAGATGCAACAGGCTTGGATGGCTATGTGGTTGAAGAGCCTGACGGCAATGTGACAGTCTTGTTCCAAGGTTCTAAAGGTCCAGGGAAGGAAGGCTCTGCAGCAGATTGGCTGGATAATGATTTGCCGATGGCGCACAATATTATATCTAATAAGTCAGAAGTGACGCCTCAACTTCAGTCCGCTTCCCGCAAACTGAACCAATTATTGAATGACTACCCAAATGCTCAAATTACAGTCTACGGTCACTCGTTTTATGCTATACTATGAGGTAAGAAGTGCTCTTATTTGATAGTATTTCATAAAGGAGGTCTAGGATGAAAAAAGGGCTGAAGATAATTATCGGTATTTTGTTAGTAATCTGTATCGGAATAGGAGGATTTGCTTATATGCAACACAAAGAACACGAGAAAATGGTCGCTATTGCTATTAGTGAAGAGGCGAAAAAGGTTTATGAGGAATATTTAAGGATGGAAGAACCAGCAGCTCTTACCAAGGAAGGTAAAATTAGAACATACGAGGTTGAGCTGGAGGAACTGGGATATAATCCGATGGGTGGTCTAATGACAAAGATTTATGTCAACAATGATAAAAAGAAAACGATGAGTTTTAATCTAATTGATAATGAAGATGGGACATATAGTACAGCTTATTACATACTATCTGGAGAATTATCAACATTTTTAGAGGAGTAGCTATGGCAGGAAAATATATAGATGATCCGCACCTTCAAGTAGGAATGACTCAATATAACAAAGATATGATAGAAGGTCGCGATGTTTATACTGAAAATAAACAATTTGTCGGCACAGTCACCCTCGACTTCGACAATGAAAATGGCAATGGTGAACAGGTTTATGCTGTCGTGAAAGATCCAAATTTGCCCAAAGACCAAGTGTTGGAAGTTACGGTTCTCTTTCGAGGCTCGACTGGACCAAATGAAGTATTGTCAAAACCTGCAGATGTGTGGAATGACTGGCTTGAAAACGATCTTTTTTTAGGTTTGCGCGTCTTTGCCCAAGATCATCCGAACTATACCCAGAACCATGACCATGCGAGTGGACAATTAAAAGCATCTTAGGAAGCTCTAAATACAATAATGGCTACCTACCCAAATGCAAAAGTCAATCTGTACGGCCACTCCCTAGGTTCGATGGATGTCCAGTACGCTATTGCTAATTTATCTGACACCGACATTAACCGTTTAGAGAGCGCGTATATCTATAACTGCCCTAATATATACGGCATCCTAGACGACCAACAGAAAGCACGGGTCGACTCCGTCAAAGGGCTGATTCATAATTATGCAGATCCCAAAGACCCTGTCAGTATGGTTGGGCGTGACCTAGACAAAGGAAGTTTAGATTCCGTTGGGATGGTCCACTTCGTGGAAAGTAAGGATATCGATCTTGGCAATCAGCACATGACCTATGGCTATCAGTTAGACTCTTCTGGCAATATTAAGGTCCTACAGACTTCTTCCACTTATATATTTAAACCACTAAATTTATGTTATACTATGAGGTAAGAAAGCGTCTTGCTTGATAGGATTTCATAAAGGAGGTCTAAGATGAAAACAGTTGTCAAAATACTAGTTGGCGTTATTGTCGCTATAGCACTTGGAATAGGAGGATTTAAGTTGATGCAGAAAATTGAGCACGATTATATGGTAGAGGTTGTGAAGAGTGAGGAAGTGAGGGAGATTATCGAAGAAAGGTTAATTTCTTATGATACAAGAGCGTTAACTGAAGAGGGAGCAATAAGGTCCTACTCTATAGATAGTTCCTCAATTCGCCGTAATCCAATGGGAGGAATTAGCTTTACGGTTCACGTTAATAATGATAGTGGACTGTATGTTTTTTATACAATTAATAAAGATTCTAATACAAAAAAAATAGTGCTTGAAGGTGGAGGGAATTCCTCTAGGTTTGAGAATCTAATATCAAAAGAGACGAGGGAATAATATGTACACTGAACAAGAGAGACAAAGAATAGCTAAGGAGGAGTATACAGATTATGTAGTTGGCGACCCTGTTAAGATTTTTACCAATGTCAAAGAAGAACTAACTATCGGCACAGTCCGTAAGGTACTCAAAGATGCAACAGGCTTGGATGGTTATGTGGTTGAAGAGCCTGACGGCAATGTGACAGTCTTGTTCCAAGGTTCTAAAGGTCCAGGGAAGGAAGGCTCTGCAGCAGATTGGCTGGATAATGATTTGCCTATGGCGCACAATATTATATCTAATAAGTCAGAAGTGACGCCCCAACTTCAGTCTGCATCCAGAACTCTGAACCAGGTCCTGAAGGACTACCCTAATGCTCAAATTACAGTCTACGGTCACTCGTTAGGCTCAATGAATGCTCAATATGCTCTGGCCACTGTTTCGGATATTGACCGCATTGCTGGGGCTTATATCTATAACGGCCCAAATGTTTATCCTGCTTTGACGGAAGAAGAAAAAGCCAGAGTGAATGCTCTAAAATACCGTATTCATAATTACATTGATCAAAAGGATTTCGTTCCTATTGGCTATTCAGGGAAAGATGCTCCCGGCTATAAATCACCTGTAGGAACGAGTGAGGGGGCAATCGGCATAGTCTATCGTGTGGACAGCAAGACTAATCTCAATCCTATTGATCAACACGTGTGGGGTGGTTATCAATGGAACACCGACGGCAGCCTAAAAGTAAAGGAAGGTTCTTCAAAACTAGAACAACATTATTCCAATGCTCTCCACCATGTCTCGTCGGAAATGTACCACTATGCTACTTTAAAAGCAACCCTATCCCGTGGTGGCTTCAGTTCGCGTGAAACCATCTATCTGGATAGCGAACAAGCCCGCATCCTGGCTCAAGGACTGGTTAAGGTTGCGGAAACCACTCACCAAACACTCGAAAAAGAGACCACTTCCACCCTTACAGAAGTAAATGAAGTCTACAGTAGCTTAGGAAATGTCCCTTTTGGCTTCATTTTGAGTCCTGATGAAGTGAGACAGGCCTACAGCAGTGCAGGTGTTGACTATCATAGTCTGGTAGGAGATAGCACCAATCAAGTCGAGAAGTTTATCACTCGTTCCAATCAACTCAAGCAGGATTTAGTGGACTTAGAAAGTCAAATCCAAGCAGGGATCGAGCAGAAAGTAACGGAAGACCAGACATTAGCACAGAGGATACAAGAATGGACCAGTACGATAAATTAAAGACAGAGTTAATGAAGAAAGAGTGGGAATGGGAGGATATTGAGAACCAACAACGAAAAGCTCAAAAAGAACTACAAGAACACTATGAAAATGTTGAAGAAACCACTCGAATATTGACTCGAATGTTGGAAGAAAAGTATCAAGAAGTTCTGTTAGAATTGCGACAAGTCGGAGACGAGACAGGAGACTTGCACCATTTACTCAACAATGGCATGTCCGAATGGCATACCGCAATCGATCAAGAGCGATACAGCTCTATTCACCGATTGGATCAGAAACAAGAGGACTTGGATACCTACTATAAAAACCAGTACCGAAAAATGCAAGATCAGATTGACGAAATTTATACAAAATATCGAGAATAGAAGGGAGAGCCAATGCATCAACTTTATCAAATGTTGCAAGATTTATATACCAAAGCTGACCAGATAGACTACGCGACGATTAATGCTATAGAGAAAGAAATTGAACATTGGCTGATTCACTCTATCTATGCTCCACTCAAACTGCGAGAAAAAAATGCAATTTTAAAACAACACAAGAAGAAAGTTCAAACAATTGGAAATGATGGAGAAAATTCCGTAAAATTGATTGCAAACAGTTTTGATACAAGTATAAAAGGCGAGTTTTCAAAAAAGGTACAACAAGTTGTGAAAGAAAAGGCAAAAGAATATACAAAATTGGAAGAGGTAGAGTAATATCTCATCCTGTAGCATCCTTTCGTAAATCTTTTCCCATTGCTACAACTGGATTAGACAGAAAGAACAGTCTCCCATTTCCCCTCTCGTCCCCCTGCGGACAAGTTTAGAATGACCAACATGCTTTCAAATCACAAGTGTTTAAGCATGTCTATCTCATTTCTCTTCCGTAGCACCTACTCCGTCACCTTGTCTCATTGTTACAATTGGATTTGATAAGCAAAACAATTTTTCATTTCTCGCTTGTATCGTTGCGGACAAGTTTAGCTTTACCCATTTTTTTACAACTGAAATTCTTATAGGTACGTTTATCTCATGCTTCATCCCGTAGCAAAAATTCGCTTTCTGTTTTTTTTTGGTGTAGAATGATAGTAGAAAAACAGAAACGGAGAAAATTATGGTTCAAGTTATTACAGATGCAAACTTTGAAGTTGAAACACAAGAAGGCGTAGTCCTTGTAGATTTTTGGGCACCATGGTGTGGTCCATGCCGTATGCAAGCACCGATCTTGGAACAATTAGCAGACGAAGTGGACGAAGATGAATTGCGTATTTACAAGATGGATGTTGATGAGAATCCAAACACAGCTCGTCAGTTTGGTATCATGTCTATCCCAACTCTTTTGTTCAAAAAAGATGGACAGGTTGTGAAACAAGTTGCTGGTGTTCATACGAAGGAGCAAATCAAAGCTATCTTGGCAGAGATTGGTTAATTGAAAATGAAAGCAAGTGGTGGATTGACTACTTGTTTTTTCACAACTGTGAGTCATAAAAAGATATCAGATTGTGAAGGTTGGCACAAGATGTTATAATAACCTTATCATTGTCATTTTAGAAAGGTTAGATATGTCAACTATTAGTTACAAACCATTAAATCTCTATCGTCAGTTTAAAACAGCAGCTCAAGAGTTTCCAAATGTTGCCATTTATTTTGACCAACCCTACGCATCCTTCCCTGAATTAGGATTGGAAAATACTTATCAAACAGTTTTTGAGGCTATTCAAAAAAGAGCTACTCAATTTGCAGCAGCAGGTATTGGCTATGGGGACAAGGTGGTTCTGTATAAGAGCCCAGCTTTCGACACCTATTTGTTAGCAGTAGCGGTAACGGCATTGGGTGCTGTTCCTGTTATGATTTCCTATCATTTACCATCTTCGAATTTAGATGTGTTTGCAGAGCGATTGGAAAAGTCTTTCATTGTCTACGACCAAGAAACGGAAGAACGTGTAGCAGGAATGACTCGAACTGACCTGGTCACAAAGGTATTTTTACCCCAAGTCCTAGTGCAAGAAGCAGTTGCTTTTGAAGAAAATCTCCTGCCAGAAGATGTTATTCAATACATGACCCATACTTCGGGAACGACAGGTGTTCCAAAACTAATCTGCCACACAGCACAGACCATGGGCTGGCGAGTAGCTTGGCAACAAACTATTTTTGACAAGATGACGGAGAGAGGCTTGCTGGCCTTCCATATCTCCCCTGTACATTCACGCTATAATATCGGCGTGTCTTCGGCGATTGGTCTAGGATTCCCCCTCTACCCGCTTTCTTCTGCAAGAAAAGATGATGTTGAACGGGCGCTTGCTCTTCACCGTCCAAGAGCTCTGGAAACCCATCCGAATAACTTTGTTCAATGGGCAAGATTGGCCAAGGAAAAACCAGAGGTCTTTAGTAGCATTCGTTATTACCATTCAACCTTTGATGCTATCAATATTGGTACGCTTCGCGCCTTCTTGGAGGCTTCTAAAGAGCAAGATCCAGTCTTTATGCAGGTTTATGGTCAAAGTGAATGTGGTCCAATGATTTTACGTTACCATCGCTTGGAAAATCTAGGAACAGTTAGCGGACGAGATATGGGGATTGGTCTAGAAGGTTACACAGAAGCACGCATCACAGATGCCCAAGGGAATCCTCTCCCAGCTGGAGAAAACGGCCATATCCAGTTCCTGTCAAAAGGCCGTGCTGTGACTTACTACAAAGAAGATGCCCGTTTCCAAGATAATGTGTACGGTGCTTGGTGGGATAGTGGTGACTACGGCTGTATGACTCCAGAGGGTACACTTCTTTTAAAAGACCGTCAGGTTGACCTTATTGAGCACATCGACAGCAACCTTGCCTTGGAAGACCTATTGCTGGATAAATTGGACTTTTTATCAGAAGTTGTGATTATCCGCGATGTCAATGGTGCACCGCAGCCGATTATCGCTTTGGCAGAAGATGCTGAGATGAATTGGGAAGCTTGGTGGACCATGGTTGCAGACCTACCACTATTGAAAGAGCCTATCTTGATGGCTTATGACGACATTCCACGAACTGCGACCATGAAGGTTCAACGTCTCAAAATGGAAGCAGAAATGAAAGAAAAAAATCTGTAAGGGTGACGAAACCACGCTTGCAGATAAGAAGGAGTTCACATGAAAGAAATCTACCTAGCAGGCGGTTGTTTCTGGGGGATGGAAGGCTACTTTTCCCAGATCGATGGTATTCTTGACACTAGCGTTGGCTATGCCAATGGACAGGTGGAGACGACCAATTATCAACTCCTCAAACAAACAGACCACGCAGAGACGCTCTATCTAGCCTATGATGAGACTCGTATCAATTTGCGGGAAATTCTCCTCTACTATTTCCGGGTCATTGATCCCTTCTCTGTCAATCAGCAGGGGCCTGACAAGGGGCGCCAGTATCGGACTGGTATCTATTACACAGATAAGGCTGATTTGCCGACCATCGAGCAGGTCATGACGGAGCAGTCCCAGCTCTTTGGCGGACGCACCCTAGCCGTTGAAGTGGAGCCACTCGCACATTACATCCCCGCCGAAGACTACCATCAGGATTATCTCAAGAAAAATCCCCAAGGGTACTGTCATATCGATCTTGGGCAGGCAAAAATCCCTCTGATTGATGTTGCAGACTACCAAAAGCCAGACCAGCAAGTCTTAAAGGACAGTTTGACCGACCTCCAGTATCAAGTCACTCAAGAAGCTGCGACGGAAAGACCCTTCGAAAATGAGTTTTGGAATAGCGACCAAGCTGGCATCTATGTCGATATTACGACTGGCGAGCCCCTCTTTCTCTCAACAGACAAATTCGACTCAGGCTGCGGCTGGCCCTCCTTTACCAAGCCAATCAGCAAGGAAGTGGCGACTTATTTCCAAGATAAGTCCCACGGCATGAACCGTATTGAAGTCCGCAGTCGGGCTGGTCATGCTCATTTAGGTCATGTCTTTGATGACGGACCGCGTGACAAGGGTGGATTACGTTACTGTATCAACTCAGCAGCCCTTTGCTTCATACCGAGAGAGGAAATGGAAGAAGCAGGATATGGCCTGTTTTTGGATTTGCTGTCAGAATGACAGGGAAACACTTCAAAGTAAATAGATTAAAGAGCTTAAGGTATTGAACTTAAGCTCTTTATTATCCATTTTATTTGAAAAGTTATGTTCAAAAATAATATAATTATATTAGGAGGATTTTTATGTTTGTATGCAAAAAACGACTAGTTTTATTCACCAGTTTGTTGTTCCTGTCAATAGGAGGAATGATGATGTTTAATTTTCACCGCATGAGTGAGGAAGAAAAGTTGCAGGCTCAAATCCGTAATGAACAAGAGCGTATGGTCTTGTATGCCGTCAATCACTATGAGGGGATTGAGAAGATAGAATTTACCAGTTTTGAAGAAAATAAGATGACGGGTGTTTGGTCTGCAGGTGCTACAATAAATAATGAGTATCGAGTTTTATTTAAGTTATATGGTTTTGATGGTGATTTATATATGAATTATGGACCATCAGAAATGGGGAAGTATTTGAAACTTAAAGAGGAAAAAACAACTGTTGATAGGCTTTCTGGGGTTGAAATTATATATGGAGAGATAAATGATAACTGATAAAGATTATAGGAACATATCTGAAGATGTCTATGAGGTTGACTCACTTAAGGATTCACCTACTCCGCCGATTGAGGGGGAAGTGGTAGCTGATAAAAAATTCGTCATCCTCTCCCAGCCTCAAGATATGATCAACGGTATGCAGGCCATAGCGGTTGCTCCGATTAAGGGTTACGATGCTGAAAACAAACCGATTCCAGACACTTCCCAAGTCGTTATTGCCAGTTTTCCTTATCCTGATTCTAGTGTAAATACCGAGTATTTATAGTATAATCAACATAAGGAGGTTTTATATGTCCCAAAAACGTCCCCGCCTCATACTGGTTATGAGTGCCATTTGTATCGCAATAGGAGGAATGATAATGTTTAGTTTTCATCGCATGAGTGAGGAAGAGAAGTTGCAGGCTCAAATCCGTAAGGAACAGGAGCGTATGGTCTTGTATGCCGTCAATCACTATGAAGGGATTGAGAAGATCGAGTTTACCAGTTTTAGAGAAAATAGGATGACAGGTGCTTGGTATGCAGGTGCTATATTAAATGATGATTATAAAGTTACGATAACAGCAATGGGATTTGATGGAGATTTGTCGATGAATGATGGTCCTTCAGACAAAACAGGTTTGTATTTACGAATTAAAGACAAGCCGACAACCATTTCAAATCCAAATCACATTGAGGTAATCTATTTTAAGGGGGATAACTAATGATAACAGATCAGGATTATCGCTGGATTGCAGATGATGTATATAAAGTAGATCCGTTGAAAACAGATGACACTTTAAAACAAGGCGGTAGAGCAGGACAAGGGCAGTATGTCATCATCGAGCCACCCGTTGATGCGGGCAACGGTATGCAGGCCATGGCGGTTGCTCCGATTAAGGGCTATGACTCTGACAACAAACCGATCCCAGATACTTCCCAAGTCGTTATTGCCAGTTTTCCTTATCCTGATTCTAGTGTAAATACCGAGTATTTATAGTATAATCAACTTAAGGAGGTTTTATATGTCCAAAAAATGTCCCCGCCTCATACTGGTTATGAGTGCCATTTGTATCGCAATAGGAGGAATGATAATGTTTAGTTTTCACCGTATGAGTGAGGAAGAAAAATTGCAGGCTCAAATCCGAAAGGAACAAGAGCGGATGGTTTTGTACGCCGTCAATCACTATGAAGGGATTGAGAAGATAGAGTTTGTAAATTTTGAAAAGGATAATAAGACAGGGACATGGGATAGTGATGCAATTATAAATGACAAATTCCATGTTACTTTTGTATCTTGGGGAGAAGATGATATTACAATAAATGGTGGAAAATCTCAAACAGGTGATTACTTAGTTCCTAAAGTAGCAACCACAGTAACAGAAATTAGTAATATACAAGTAAAATACTATAAGGAGTTGCCATGATATCGGATAAAGATTATAGAGATATTTCTAAAGTGGTTTATGATGTAGACCTATTAAAGGCACCTAAAACTCCACTAATACAAGATACTCCAGTTGTAAATGGTAGTTTTATCATCATCGAGCCACCTGTTGATGCGGGCAACGGTATGCAGGCCATGGCGGTTGCTCCGATCAAGGGTTACGACACTGACAACAAACCGATTCCAGATACTTCCCAAGTCGTTATTGCCTAGTATAAGATAGTTTTCTTATCTTGATTCTAGTGTAAATACCGAGTATTTATAGTATAATCAACATAAGGAGGTTTCAGATGTCCAAGAAATATACCCGCCTCATACTTGTTATGGGCGCCATTTGTATCGCAATAGGAGGAATGATGATGTTTAGTTTTCATCGCATGAGTGAGGAAGAAAAGTTGCAGGCTCAAATCCGTAATGAACAAGAGCGTATGGTCTTATATGCCGTTAATCGCTATGAGGAGATTGAGAAGATCGAGTTTACCAGTTTTGAAGAAAATAAGATGACGGGTGTTTGGTCTGCAGGTGCTACAATAAATAATGAATACCTAGTAACTTTTAAAGCTTTTGGATTTGCTGGGGACTTGGGAATGAACCAAAGTGGATCTAAAATTACAGGTGGTCACTTGATTAAAAAGGCGGTACAGACAGATATTTCAAATATTGGTCATGTTGAAGTGATTTACCTTGAGGGGGATGAATTATGGTAACAGATCAAGATTATCGATGGTTAGCAGAGGATGTGTACGGTGTCGATGCCCTAAAGAAAGTCGATGACCCTCCTGTTCAAGGTGCAAGTGTAGGTGACGATAAATTCGTCATCCTCTCCCAGCCCCAAGATATGATCAACGGTATGCAGGCCATGGCGGTTGCTCCGATTAAGGGTTACGATGCTGAAAACAAACCGATTCCAGACACTACCCAAGTCGTTATTGCCTACGCAGGGACTAATGATGGCGACATTAAAGATTGGGCAACAGATATTTCTATGATAGGCGGAGGGAATACGGCTACTTTTACCGTTCCCGGTCAGAATGTCCCCTATATATCTCAGTCTATAACTGCGGTAGCTTTTGCAGATCAGATAGTACAACGCTATCCCGATGCAACCATCACAATCACAGGGCATTCGTTAGGAGGCTCTCTGGCGATGTATGTTGCTTTGAAGAAAGATCTTCCTGCTATTACCTTTAACGGTCCCGACATTCACAATATGATTTCAGAAGATGAAATAGAGTATATGCAGCAGCATAGAGCACAGTTTCGTAACTATCGAAATAAGTATGACTTCCTTGGAGATATTACGGGAAATAAGACGAAATCAGCTATTTATCCAGCGGTGAAGAATATCCCAGGGGATGCTATAGCTGATCACATGCTAAATGCTTGGAAGTTTAACAAATATGGTCAGCTGATTGATGCCAACGGTCAGGTGGTATCAACCTTTACTGGTGCTCCTTTGGAAGATACTCGTTTGGCTATGAAACGCTGGAAAAAGCAGAAAACAGCCTTATCTAAAGGTGGCCTAAGTCGTAGTGAGGAGATTTTTTTGGACAGTGAGCAGGCCAGAACCATCTCAGCAGGGATTGTTAGTGTTGCAGATGCAGGGCAAATGAGTATTTTTGCCCATTGCGATGACTATGTACACCAAGCAGAGGAGTTGTGGAATTCGATTGATTTTCATTCCTATTCAGCTCTCAGCTATTGGGAAGTTTGTGCCCTTTTCTCAGAGTATGGTGTTAGTCAGGAAACCATTGTCGGAGAGATTGAAGAGACTATGGATATATATCGGCAGAGGGCAGAGATAGCTACAGAAAAGTTCACCGTCTTGGACACTCAAATTATTCAAGCAATCAACATAATGCTGGAAACAGATAAGAGACTAGCAGGAGATTTTGAGAAATGGAATCAGATGTAATATGGGAAAGAATCCGTAAGCGAGAGCAAGAATTATTTGATCTGGAGGATGACTATAACCAAGAGAAAAATAAGATTGAAGCACGTCAAGAAGACCTAGAACAGCGTCAGAATGCTTTAAAACTCTTGATAGAAAGAGAACAGGAAGAGATGCGCTGCTTTCTCAGTCGTCATTCCTTGGATTATGATGCGGCCTTGTCCTTTTTTCAAGAGTTGGATCAATTACAAGAAGAATCCTTTTATCAGTACAGTCAAGAGATGGATCAACTGTTTCAACGGGAGGAGAGGCTGTCCCAGCAATATCGGACAGACCTCTACCGCTTAGAAGACACTATTAGCCAATTAAGGAGGGACTATTCAAATGGACTTGAATGATTACTATACCGATATAGATCCTGATTTCTCTTTCCGAGAACTACGGCGGAAAATAGAGCGCTATCGCATAGTAATGCAGGCTAGAGTCTTGTTGGATAAACGCGACACTATAAAAAGAACAGGGAAGACAGACATTCAGAAGATAGCCAGCGAAACGAAGCAAACGATTCAAACGATGAGAGGACGGTTGGAAACCAGTATCAAAGGGAGTGTACGTACAGGGATTGAAGAAGCCGTGGATAAACACAGCAGCTTGTATGATACAATCACACAAAGTTAAGCTGAGATATAAGTTACGCATAACAAGCGTATAAAGAAAATTTCGTTTTCAAAACTATTTTCTCGCTGTTGGCATCCGTTTTTGGTAGAAAACTGTTTATAGCTTTGGAAATGAAAGACGATCCTGGTTGAAGTATTGGTTTCGTGAAAGCGCTTTTAAAATGCAGATGTCTAGGAAATGGGTATACGCATTTTCTTCATGCGTATGGCATGGTAAGAATGCAAGCAACCTTGTTTTTGTTTTGTTTATATGTTAAGATAGAGATAATAGCGAAGTGATACAATAAACTTTGGAGAACATGTTGATTTTGGTTACGGGTTCTAATGATAGGGGGGTGGTGGAGTCCACCTCCTTTTTGTGCAAATGGGGTTCGTTATGAAAAAAGTATTTACTTATTTATCTACTTTTAGCGTCTGTCTCTTCTGTATGTGGTTAGTGAGTCTGCAACTCGATTCTTTAATTTATCATTACTATCCATCGGTTTCCATATTAAGTCGAGGGGAAGAAGTGACCTATGAAGAAGTGTCGGATGCCCTGACAAATTTAGCTAAAAAGGAAAATAGTCTAATTGCTAAGACAATAACAGAAACAGATGATAGTGGGCGAACTACTACCAGTTATGATGTTTTTGGGAAGGGGGAGCTTCCGCAGGGCTTGGTCAAAGCGGATAGGTTAGTAGCTAGTCAGGCCAACTTAGCTGAAAATTACTATGTTGTAAAAGGGAATCTGGACATCAAAGCGGTAGAAAATGTCTTACAGTCACTAGGATTGGTGGATAGCTATATTTATAGACCGACCCTATTAAACAGTCTAAGTCTATTTTTTGGTAGAGGAGCTCCGAGCTTAGGCCTTATTATCTTTATACTCACCAATCTTGCATTGACAGTAGTTGGGCAGATTGTCTACTTGCGGTCGGCAGGTATAGAGATGCTTTCAGGGGTGAGGAGTTGGCAGATTGCTAGTCGTTTTTTAAGAGTGGATGGAAGAGATATAGCATTGGCTACAGGAGGAGCGCTTGTTTTTGGATTAATTGCTATTTTAATTTTGGGTTGGCCAATGGTATATTATCGTTTTGTAGCAATCGGTATCGCCTTTTATGCTTGTTTGCTTTTTTTCCTATCTTTATCGACAAGTATTGGATTCATGATTGCATTAAACATTTCTCAGTTACAAAAGCTAATTAAGGGAGCTTTGCCTCTCAAGGCGATTTTTGCTATTTTACTAGTAGGTCAGTGTTTAGCGGTTTGCATCATCTCTATTGGTGCTAGTCGAACGTTGACATATGTTGGAGTTCTCCATACACTAACGATAGGAGAAAAGGCTTGGCAAGAAAGACAAGATGTTTTTAGTCTGTCTTTGAATCGTGAAGCATTCATAGCTGATGAAGCGATGGCCCAGCAACAAAGAATGGCTTGGTCTCATGTAATTTTAGAATCATATGCGAAAAATAATGTAATGTTAGTCCAGCACCATTTACGGCATAACACAATAAAAGAACATACCATCATTGAATCCAGCAAGGAAATTCCTCTAGAAAGGGTACTTTATGTGACGCCGAATTATATACAATCAGAAGGTGGCCTGTACGATTTCAATCAGCTGGAAGAGATAAAGCAATTAGGTAAAGGAGAAATTGCATTATTATTACCAAAGAGTTTGCAAAATGATGCGAGTGTTTACCAAGCGTATTTTGAGGACATGGTAGGAAAATTGCTTGCGGATGGAGAAAGATCCCTAAGTTTGCATTCAAACGTTTATTACATTTCCGATGAGAAGCGATGGTTCATTTACAATCATACCCCGATAAATTATGAGCAATTTTTACAGGCTCCGTTGATTGTTGTTCTATCACCTGAAAGTTTTGAAGAAACGTCCTATTTTTGGGAAAATGCGTTACCAGATTTTGTATTTTTCAAAGATAAAGAGATGCTGGAACAACTGTTGGACAAATACAATTTACAAAACACAATAGGTAGCTTGTTATCTAGCAAGCAACATTACAACACCCTGAGAAAAAATGTTCAACTTGAAATTCTTATGACCCTATCTCCGACAATCCTTGGAATATTCACTTCCATACTATTGTTCAATACGATGAATCTTCTATACTTTGAGACCTTCAAAAGAGAAATAGCTATCAAGCGGATAGCAGGGATGCGTTTTATCGAATTGCATGGTTCTTATCTAGGAGAACAAGTCGGCTCCGCTCTTATTGGGATGGGTTTGGCAATGTTTATGACAAAGTCAGTTATTGTTAGCCTAGGAGTAGTTGTGGCTTTGTTGATGAATAGTTGGATGTTACTGAATAATCAAGCGAAAAGGGAAGAAAAAATCCAGTTGAGTGTATTAAATGGCAGATAGTTAATGAGGTGAAGTTAGAATGAAAGGAAAATTTGTACTTGTATCGACGATCATTCTAGCCGTCTTTATGATCTGGTTGGGGGGCAGCCAAAAGGAGACTATGCTAGTTCATTATTACCCTTCTGTGACCGCCTTGTCAGTATCTGAGGACGTGACTTACTCAGATGTACGACAGCGATTAGAGGAATATTCTCAACAGACGGATAGTGTCATTGCCAGACGAGTGATTGAGCCAAGTACATCAGGTGGACGTACCTTTTCTTATGATAATTTTAGTCAGTCTTCCCTACCAAGAGGGCTGGAGGAATTTCAGGCATCAGAAAAGGTGGAGTCTACACTTTTAACCAAATATTTTATTTTCCAAGGGAAAGCGACGGTAGAGGAGCTTCGGTCTCTTCTTGTTTCGCTTGGATTTGATGAAGTTCAGATTCGGAAGCCTTCGACTATTGCTACTTTACTAGCATTTCTGACACAAGGTGGTCAATTCTTAGCCGTACTGGTCTTTCTTATTACCTATATGGCTTTGGTCGTGATTGCCAATGTAAGGCAGTTGCGTACAGCAGGTATCCGTTTGATTGCAGGAGATTCACGTTGGCATTTATTTCTACTATCTCTACAGGAAAATGCGAAAGAGATAGCTCTAACTATCCCATTTGCGGTTCTTCCAACAGTTGGACTGGCCTGTCTCATTGGATTAGATGGCTATTCTGTCTACTATCTGGTCGCAGCTCTAGTGGGCTATCATTTCTTACTTGGTTTGATTGTCCTTTTTTTCGCTGCTACATTTACCTTGGCCATTCGAACCTATCACTTTTTACCCTTGTTAAAAGGGAAGATGCCCCTGCAAGGGATCCTGACCATTATGGTTATGGGACAAATGCTGGCTCTACTGGTGGTGTCATTTGGGGTGGCTCAAACCGTCTATTATTCAGGGATTTGGCAGGAATACCAAGTAGGTGCCCAGCAGTGGGAGAATGAAGGGGATTATTATAGTTTAGCTTGGAATATTTCTGCGGATGGTCGCTCAGGACTAAATTCGTCTGAAAATTGGTATCCTTTACTAAAGCAAGCTTTGGAGGAAGACGGCGCGCTCTTTGTCAAAAGTAATTTGAATGCCTATTTAATGGGCTCCCAACTGGAAGATGGGACACGCCTTGACAGCTACCATCCAGCTGGAAACACCCTCTACGTTAGTCTAAATTATTTGCAGATACAGGATGTAGACTTGTCGGACGAAGCATTACCTTCTCTACAAGAAGGAGAATTTCAGCTTCTCTTACCTGAAAAATTGCGCCCTGAAAGCGATACGTATCTCCATCTTTACCAAGACTATATCAATCGTATGGTAAGACCTGCCAATCAAGCAAGCTCAGCTACCATCAAGGGAAAAGTTGCCTATTTAAAAGATGGGCAGAAGCAATTTATCTACAATCATCGTTCTGGTCAGCATGTGCAATATTTGAAAGACCCTATTTTAGTTGTGCTGGCACCGTCAAGTCTGGGAGAGGAATCTGCTGATTTTTGGTTGAATGAAGTAGATAGCAGTATTTTATTTAAAAACAGAGATAAACTTTTGCGCGAATTGAAGGCAAGAAATCTGTTTCAGTTTGTTAATGAAGTGAGAAGTAGTTCCTCCCTATTTCAAGAACTATTAGATCGTATTCGGATAGAGACCGTTTCAACATCTATGGGTGCCATTTTAGGGATTGTGACATCAATTGTCCTGTTTAATACCATGAATCTATTATACTTCGAAGAGTTTAAACGTGATATTTTTATCAAAGAAATTGCAGGGATGGATTTCTTGGGAATCCATAAGAAATACCTAACGTTCCAACTGCTTTCCCTCTTGTTGGCTCTTGGAGCAAGCATGGTAGTGACAGGTCACATTTTCATAAGTAGTATCAGTTTTGCCTTGTTTATGGTTAATGCCCTCTGTTTATTGAGGTGGCAGGCGAGGAGAGACGTAGCTTGGAATATCCGTATTTTGAAAGGAGCCTAGTATGTTTTCTATCCAATCAATTCAAAAGAAATTTGGGCAACGTAGCTTGTTTTCTGATGTAACGCTAGACTTGCAGGCTGGAAAGGTCTATGCCTTGATAGGTGCCAGTGGTAGCGGAAAAACGACCTTGCTGAATATTTTAGCCAAGTTGGAGTCCTATGATGCAGGTAACATTCTCTACAAGGGGAAGGATTTGAAAAAGTTGAAGCCCCATCTCTTTTTTAGGGAGGAATTAGGCTATCTCTTTCAGAATTTTGGTCTTTTAGAAAGTCAGACAATCAGAGAAAATCTGGATTTGGGACTGATTGGTCAGAAATTGTCCAAAGACGAAAGGAAATCGAGGCAGGAAGCGGCACTTGATGCAGTTGGTCTGTCTTATCTGGACCTGTCCCAGCCTATCTATGAACTCTCAGGAGGGGAAGCTCAGCGGGTAGCTCTTGCTAAAGTCATCCTGAAAAATCCTCCATTGATTTTAGCAGATGAGCCGACGGCTGCCTTGGATCCTAAGAGCTCCCAAGAAATTATGGATATTTTGTTATCCTTGAAGAGCCCAGATCGGCTAATTGTGATTGCGACCCATAATCCTTTGATTTGGGAGCGAGCAGACCTTATCATAAAAATGGAAGACTTGTAAAAATTCATACTCTTTGAAAATCAAAATTATCCGTTGTCAAGAGCCTTGATGAGTGAAAAGCTCCGGTGGAGCTTTTCAGCCTGTTACCTTGAAACAAGACAGTAGCAGAGTTCTATCTTCGGCTTCGTTTCCTAGGCTACTTTTGATTTTCATTGAGTATCAGAAAATATTCTTGATTTTTTCGTGAAATTAGATTAAAATAAAACTAGATAAAACTGAATAACCGGTTGATATTGGGTAGAAGGGAAACTGACTGTTCAATGGACGGAACTCTGGAGAGACCATTTTGGCACCGAAGGGGCAAGGTAGTTCTGCTTGGAAAAGTAGAGTTACTGAAACTCTCAGGTAAAAGGACAGAGCGTTGAAAAATAGGCTTTTTCTGTATTTTTCACGTTGATTCTAGAGGTTGAAGAGTTCAGCCTCTTTTTGTTTTTCCGGCAGCTTTATCGGATTAGAAACGCTTAGGAGGAACTATGTTAGAACTATTTAAGGCTATCAACAATCTTGTTTGGGGACCGCCTCTCTTAATACTTTTGGTCGGTACAGGTGTTTACTTTACACTCCGTTTAGGGATGTTTCAAGTTAGCAAATTACCAACCGCCTTTCGTCTGATTTTCTCTAGTGACCAGTCTGGTCAGGGAGATGTGTCTAGCTTTGCGGCTCTTTGTACAGCTTTGGCAGCGACAGTTGGTACGGGAAATATTGTCGGAGTGGCAACCGCCATTACGACAGGTGGGCCAGGGGCTCTTTTCTGGATGTGGGTAGCGGCCTTTTTTGGGATAGCAACCAAGTATGCGGAAGGATTTTTAGCCATTAAATACCGTACAAAGGATGCCAATGGTCAAGCAGCAGGTGGGCCTATGCACTATATCACCTTGGGGATGGGACAGAAGTGGAAAACCTTGGCTGTTTTCTTTGCTGTCTCAGGTGTCCTCGTAGCGCTTTTGGGAATGGGGACATTTTCACAGGTTAATTCGATTGCATCTTCCATGTCTTCGAGTTTTGGATTAGCTCCCCAGTTGGTCAGCATTGTGACAGCCATTTCAATTGCTTTCTTTATCTTTGGGGGAATTGAAAAAATCTCGGATGTTTCGACCAAAATCGTTCCTTTCATGGCGATTTTATACATTTTGGCAAGTTTGATAGTCTTGGTAGTTCACTGGAATGAGCTGTTGCCGACACTTGGTTTGGTTCTGAAATCTGCCTTCTCACCTGCAGCAGCAGTAGGTGGCTTTGTAGGGGCAACTGTAAAAGAAGCAATCCAACGTGGTATTGCGCGTGGAGTGTTTTCAAATGAATCTGGTCTAGGTTCGGCGCCTATCGCAGCTGCAGCAGCCAAATCGGATAATCCTGTTGAGCAGGGCTTGATTTCTATGACAGGGACATTTATTGATACATTAATTATCTGTAGTTTAACTGGTTTGTCAATTTTGGTGACTGGTCAGTGGACAGTAGAAGGACTTGAAGGGGCACCACTGACACAGGCAGCTTTTGCAACAGTTTTTGGCAATGCAGGCTCTATTGCCTTGACGATTAGTTTGGTACTTTTTGCTTTTACAACTATTCTCGGATGGTCTTACTATGGTGAACGCTGTATCGAGTTTCTATTCGGTACCAAATCCATCTTGCCTTATCGTCTGTTATTTGTGGCAATGGTAGCTCTTGGTGGCTTCCTCAAACTAGACTTGATTTGGACCATTGCAGATATTGTAAATGGTCTCATGGCCCTACCAAACTTGATTGCCTTACTTGCTCTCTCTCCTGTTATCATCAAGGAGACACGCCAGTATTTTGCAAAGAAGAAATAAGATAAGGGAGTGAGAAGACGAACTCTGAGAAATGGCTTTGGACTTTTTGCCCAGCCTTTTTGCTCTTTTAGGATGTTTTCTGCTATAATTATCTCATGAATGATTTTATTACCAAGTATTTGTCTCAATTTAATATTGAGGCCATTGTGACAGCAGGTCTAAATAAGGTTTTATCGCTTGTTTTACTCTTTGTTGCATTTTACATTATCAAGAAGATAGCCAAAGCTTCTGTGAAAAAGGTTTTGGTTCCCTCTCTAAAGGTGTCTACACAAGACATTGGTCGTCAGAAGACCATCAGTCGTCTGGTGGAAAGCATCCTAAATTACCTACTCTACTTTATCCTTATCTACTGTATTCTGAGTATCCTCGGTTTACCGGTATCCAGTCTTCTTGCAGGAGCCGGGATTGCTGGGGTAGCTGTTGGGCTGGGCGCACAAGGTTTTCTCTCAGACTTGGTCAATGGATTCTTTATCTTAATTGAACGACAGTTTGACGTCGGAGATGTGGTTAAGTTAACCAACGGGCCCATTACCATTTCAGGAACCATCGTTAGCATGGGAATCCGAACAACACAAGTACGTGATGCAGATGGGACATTGCATTTTATTCCCAATCGCAACATTCTAGTGGTGTCCAATCAGTCAAGAGGGGACATGCGTGCTCAAATCGATATTCCGCTCAAATTTAATACCGATTTGGAACAAGTCTATCGTGTAATAGAAGAGGTCAATTTGAGAGAAATCAGCAATTTTGACCAGATTACAGGTGTGACTGTATTAGGTCCCCAAAACGCTATTTCGGGACAGTTTGTATTTCGTGTTAATCTTTTCGTAGCCAACGGTCAACAGAACAAGATCTATCATCAATTCTTTGGTTTTTATCAAGATGCTCTGCGTCAAGCAGGAATAGATTTACCTTCAAGTGGACCAACTGTTTTAAAATAAGGAGTTTATTATGCAAACAAAAGATTTTGTCGTTGAAAATGGGCAGATGTACTATAAGAAGAAACCCTTGCACAAACAGCCTCTCTTTTGGACGACCATTGCTGGTGCAGTCCTCTCCTTCATCTTAGGAGTAACCTGTTTTATTTTTATGATTGGCCTAAGCTCAGCAAATTTTGATAATTGGGATACAGGTAGTGACGGGTACATTGATGAGACTGTAGAATACACGGAGTATCAAGTTGGTGACTCAGTTGATTTTTCTAACGGTCTTCATGTAACAGTAACATCTATGGGGAAAGATGATAGCATAGAACTAGTAGATAGCTACTACAGCACAGCTTATGTTGTTGAAATGGAAGTTGAAAATTCGACCGCAAAAGAGCTCTATTTTGATGAATACTATTTCAGTCTCATTGATCCGGTTAGTCAGATTCCCTTTTCCCTGGATTTACGGACCTACGATGTGAATCTAGTCGAAAAGTTGAAGCCAGGAGAGAAAGTACAAGTAAAACTTATCTACGGTATAGATAATGAAACAAACTTTGGTTTTACCTACGAAGATGCCATGTGGACGGAATTAGTCGCAGAAGGTATCTAATCGCTGTAGAAAAAGTTTTAAATACTGCACAATTTTGCGGGTTTATAACACTCCTTGGTTCAGATTGTTCGGCTTGATAATCGACCTATCTGTTATTTTTACATTTTAAAAAGGAGAACATGTTTATCCACTGTTCTCCTCTTTTTTTAACGAAAAACACCCCCAAAATTGGCACGTCAATTTGGGAGTTTTTTTACTATAGTATGGAATGCTAAAAGTTTTCTTACACTAATCCTTGAGCAATCATTGCATCCGCAACTTGCTCGAAGGCTGCAATGTTAGCACCTGCAAGGTAGTCTGTACCAAGGTTATATTTTTCAGCAGTTTCTTTGGCTGTATTGAAGATGTTGGCCATGATATCTTTGAGACGGCCGTCTACTTCTTCACGAGTCCATGAAAGACGAAGGCTGTTTTGGCTCATTTCAAGGGCAGACACAGCTACACCACCAGCGTTTGCTGCTTTAGCAAGACCGTAAAGAACGCCGTTTTCTTTGTAGACTTTGATAGCGTCAAGGTCTGATGGCATGTTGGCACCTTCAGCCACACAGTAAACGCCGTTTTTCACAAGGGCAGCAGCTTGCTCACCGTTGATTTCGTTTTGAGTGGCACATGGAAGGGCGATGTCAGCCTTACCATCGTAGTTCCATACAGAACCTTCGAAGTATTTAGCAGTAGCTTTTTCTGCAGCGTATTCTGTCAAACGAGCGCGACGGTTGTTCTTAATTTCGCAGAGAAGGTCGAAGTCGATACCTGTTTCATCAATGATATAACCATTTGAGTCTGAAACAGAGATAACCTTAGCACCGAGTTCAGTAGCTTTTTGTACTGCAAATTGAGCGACGTTACCAGAACCTGAGATAAGAACAGTTTGGTCTTTGAAGGATTTACCATTAGCAACCAACATATTATCAGTGAAGTAAACCAAGCCGTAACCAGTTGCTTCTGGGCGGATCAATGAACCACCGAAACCAAGAGGCTTACCAGTCAAGACACCTGCATCGAACTGGCGAAGGCGTTTGTACTGACCGTACATATAGCCGATTTCACGACCACCAACACCGATGTCACCAGCAGGAACGTCAAGTGAAGGTCCGATGTGTTTTTGCAATTCAGTCATGAAGCTTTGGCAGAAACGCATGATTTCAGCGTCTGTTTTGCCTTTAGGATCAAAGTCTGAACCACCTTTACCACCACCGATTGGAAGTCCAGTCAAGACGTTTTTGAAGATTTGCTCAAAACCGAGGAATTTCAAGATGGATTGGTTTACAGTTGGGTGGAAGCGAAGACCGCCTTTGTAAGGACCTACAGCTGAGTTGAACTGAACACGGTAGCCACGGTTGACTTGAACATTTCCATCTTTATCTGTCCATGGAACACGGAAGCTGATGATACGCTCAGGCTCAACGATACGGGCCAAGATGTTTTCTTCGATGTATTCTGGGTGTGCTTCAAAAACAGGCTCAAGTGTAGAGAAGAGCTCTTCTACAGCTTGGAGGAATTCTGTTTCATGTGGGTTGCGGGCTTTGACTGCTTCAAAAGAAGCTTGGATGTAAGCTTTGGCATTTGACATGGGATCACCTGATTTCTTTTTTATTTATTAAATTGTCTGACAATTTAATTTATCTGATAATTATTATAGCACCATGATTTTTAAATGTAAAGAAGAAAATGTAAGAATTTTAAAAAAATTAATAAATTTTTATTGCAAAATCCGAACGTTAGTAGTAAATGAAGGAAATCCGTTTGTTTCTTATGATATAATCGAGAAAGAACACCCAATATGGAGGATAATATGGTTTCAACAGCAACGACACTCGGTGGATTTACCTTTGATAATTGTTTGATGAATGCGGCAGGGGTTTGGTGCATGACAAAGGAAGAATTGGATGCGGTTAAGAACTCGAAGGCGGGTACTTTTGTGACAAAAACAGCAACTTTGGACTATCGCGCGGGTAATCCAGAACCACGTTATCAGAATGTTCCGCTTGGTTCTATCAATTCGATGGGCTTGCCAAATCAGGGCTTGGCTTACTATTTGGATTATCTACTAGAATTGCAGGAAACGGAGACAGAACGCACATTTGTTTTATCTTTAGTTGGAATGTCGCCTGATGAGACTCACGAGATTTTGAGAACTGTAGAAGCCAGTGATTTTAAGGGGCTGACAGAGTTAAATCTTTCTTGTCCCAATGTCCCTGGAAAACCGCAGATTGCCTATGATTTTGAAACGACAGAAACCATCTTGCAGGAGGTCTTCACTTACTTTACCAAACCACTCGGTATTAAGTTGCCACCTTATTTCGATATTGTGCATTTTGACCAAGCAGCAGCGATTTTCAACCAGTTTCCTTTGAAGTTTGTCAACTGTGTCAATTCGATTGGAAATGGTCTCTATATCAAGGATGAGTCAGTTGTCATCAAGCCTAAAAATGGTTTTGGTGGTATCGGTGGAGAGTACATCAAGCCGACTGCTCTTGCCAATGTCCACGCTTTTTACCAGCGCTTGAAACCGGAGATTCAGATTGTTGGGACTGGTGGCGTCTCGACAGGTCGGGATGCCTTCGAACACATTCTCTGTGGTGCCAGCATGGTTCAAGTTGGAACAACCCTGCAAAAGGAAGGTGTGGTAGCCTTTGAACGCATTACGGCTGAATTGCAGGCCATCATGTCTGAAAAAGGCTACGAGACCATTGAAGATTTTCGTGGCAAGCTACAGCACTTAGATGATTAAAATCATCTGTTGAAGACATAAAAAGAAGCTAACATTGTACCGTTCTCCCAGATAGTCTTTTAGGGAGTTAGGAAGGGATAATGTTAGCTTTTTTTAAATGGTCTGTGAAGATCGGTCTGATAATCGTTTGAGGAATGGAATACATAGTCGGAAACATATATTTGTGAGATGGAATTCTGATTTTATTTAGATTTTTTAGTAAAAATGTCGTATACTAATATTAGAACCTCTATTTATAAGTGATGTACTTTTATGGAAGAAATAGTTTTTTGAGGGATTACTGACTGTATTTTGAACAAAGGTTCTTAAGTAGGGAGTATGAGGGTAAAGGTATGGAGAAAAGGGCGAACTCTATTCGCAGAAAACGATATGCGTCCTATCGGACAAAGATGCATTTGTTTTTTATTTGTGGCTTAGCGACTATTATCTTGGCGATTATTATTGTAAGCGAACACCTAGTTCCTAGGCTGAATCAGGCATCAGAATCAATGCGCTCAGATAATTCTGTTCGCATCATGGCCCACGGAGATTTACTCTATCACTTGCCTATTCTTCGAGGAGCAGAACAGCCAGATGGAAGTTACGATTTTTCTGAGAATTTTACCTACGTAAAGCCCTGGATAGAACAGGCTGATTTCGCTATCGCAGACTTTGAAGGGACCATTTCCCCAGATGTCGAATTAGCAGGTTACCCACTTTTTAATGCGCCTGCCATTGTCGCCAACAATATCCATGATGCAGGCTACGATTTGGTGGATTTGGCCCACAATCATATTTTGGACTCACATCTTTTTGGATTGGTTTCCACTGTCAATACATTTAGAGATGCAGGTGTGGATACAGTCGGTGTCTACGCTGAAGGCAATCGGGCAACTGCACCACTCTACATTCGGGAAGTCAATGGTATCCGTATAGCTGTTTTAGCCTATGCTTACGGTTTCAATGGGATGGAGGCTTTGCTGAGTCAGGAGGAATATGATGCCTATTTATCGGATTTTGATAAAGAAAAGATGCAGGCAGAGATTGAGCGAGCTGAGAAAGAGGCAGATATTACCATCGTCATGCCTCAGACGGGTGTGGAATATCAGTTGGAGCCAACGGAGGAACAGACCAGTCTCTATCATCAAATGATTGATTGGGGAGCAGACATCGTTCTTGGTGGGCATCCGCATGTAGTCGAGCCTGCAGAGATTATTGAAAAAGATGGTCAGAGAAAATTGATTATCTATTCGATGGGCAATTTCCTATCCAATCAGCGTATTGAAAGCATGGAAGATACTCCAAATGCCCAATGGACCGAGCGGGGTGTCTTGATGGATATCAGGATTCAGAAAGAGAATGGACAGACAAGTATTCAAACTGCCCAAGCGCATCCAACCTGGGTGAATCGTATCTCTCAGGGAACGTATTCACTGGATGGTTATGAGCGTTTTAGCTATCAGACCTATGTATTGGAAGACTGGGTCGCTGGTGGTCGATACTATGGACAATTGGATCTAGATACGCAGGCGCGTGTGGATACAGCCTATCAAGAAATGAAAGACTTTGTCAATTTGGTATGGTGAGGAGAGAGAAGATGACAGTTCGATTAATTGCAACAGATATGGATGGGACCTTTTTAGATGGCCAGGGGAGTTTTGATAGGGAGCGATTTTCACGGGTCTTGGATCAACTAGATCAGAAAAGGATTCCTTTTGTTATCGCTAGTGGCAATGGAATTGGGCGATTGCTACAATTATGCCAAGGATTTGAGCAACGACTGATTTTTGTGGCTGATAATGGTGCCCATATCTATCATCAGGGAAAAACACTCATTCGTCGGACTATTCAGCAAGAGGAAGTCGAAGCAATACTGCATTTTTTCAAAGGACGTTGGGCGGATATATGTTTGATGTTGTCGAATGAAGAAAACATTTATATGCAGGCTGGGGCAGGTATGCCATTTGCAGGGACGGATTTGCCAATAGAACCAGCTCAAATGGCTGCCTTCCAAAATCGTGTGACCTATTTAGACGACCTCAGTGCCTATCCTAATTTAGAACCTATTTATAAGGTTGGTCTCTGGGTTCCTGAAGCACGTGTAGAATCGATAACGGAAGAGTTTAACCAGGCTTTTAAAGGTCAGCTGGTTGCAGTGACTAGTGGCTATGGCTCCATTGATATCTTGCCGCAAGGGATTCATAAGGCGTGGGGCTTGGAACAGGTTTTGACCAGTTTGGATATCGAACCTGAACAGGTGATGGCCTTCGGTGATTCAGACAATGATATTGAGTTATTGTCCTATGTTGGGTATCCCTATGCCATGGAAAATGCGACAGACAAGGTCAAGGCGGTTGCCAAATACCTGGCTCCAAGCCATTTGGAAGCTGGTGTGTTTCAGGTCATTGAAGAATATATAGTCATTTAGTTTATCTTTGATTACTTCGACGAGCGAGGAAACGTCGTTTCCTTATTTCCAACTTCAAACACTCCACAGGAGTGATTTGAACTCGCTTTGCCGTACTCCAGTACAGCCTGCGACTTTTTGATGCGAACGTTGTTCGCTTTATTTCCAGCCTCCAAAGGTTCCCCGAACCTTTGAAGCTAGTACTAAAAGCAAACTAAACAACTATATTTTATAAGTATATAGAAAAAAGCTAGTGCTCTCAATCCAGAGAATGCTAGCTTTTTTTAATTTCCAACACTGGTGAACTTGGTCATACCATAGCGGAAGAGCTTATAATTGATGGTAAATAAGACTAGGACAACCAGTGGCAGAGCCAGTCCCCACATAGACAGGTCTAAGAAGTAGAGGGCTGGGAAATAGGCTGTAAAAGCATAGGGGAAAACAAAAATCAGCAGGATTTGAATGATTTTTGGATAGATATTGAGTGGGTATTGAGCCATCTGATTGAGGGCGAAAATTCCCATAGTCAAAGGAAATGATTCCACAATCCAAAATGCTAGAGCGGTTGGACCGAGTTGAATGGCTGCATAGAGTAGGCCGATACAAATGGCAATAAAGATTAGTAAGGCTAGTTTTCCAAGACTCCATTCCATGCCTAGCTCATTTGAAGCTTGGACTAGTGCAATCGTACCGATGAGGGTTGTTCCGATTCCTTGTGGCTGGATTCGTTCACAGATAAGTTGAAAAAGTGGGTTCACAGGCATGAGGAGGAGGCGTTCAAATTCGCCTTGTCGGATGTAGCGACTACCAAACATCCAGAGATTGTCAAAGAAAATCAAGTGAATGGAGCGTCCGACGGTCGCTATTCCATAGATAAAAAGCATTTGACCGTAGTTGAAACCAGCGATTTCCTTGATATTTCCAAAGAGGATGTTGAGGAAAATCAGGTAGACAATTTGTTCAATCAAAGAGGAGAAAAGCCCGATGAAGAAGTCCACCCGAAAGGACATCTGGGCCATCATGTAGACCTTGATATTATAGAGATAGAGGCTGATATATTTCTTCATGTTAACCTCCAAAAATGACAATACGACGCTTGGCCTGGGACCAGAGTAGAGCGATGAAGCAGGCTAGAATGGGTATCCATATAACTTGCAATCCCAAAGCAATTAGATCGCTTTCCTGTCCCAATAAAATGGAAACTGGAACGTTAACCGCATAATTATAGGGAAGGAGCTTCAAAAAGTTTTCCACAGCCTGTGGATAAAAACTGAGTGGCAAAAGCGCTCCAGAAGCTAGATTGAAAAGTCCCATTCTCAGAAGCATGACTCCCCAGGCATTGACCGTAAAAAATGCTAAGAAGCCAAAAGCCATATCCAGTAATTGAACGATAAACATACCGAGGATGGAGCTGACTAGAAAGAGCAAAATAGTTTTTCCGTCAGGTAGATAAAAATCCTGATGAACAAGCAAGATACCGATAAATACGATAGCAAATTTTATCAGTTCCAAGAGCTTATTTCCAAGGTCTTTGAAAAAGAGGGCTAGGATAAAGGAATAGGGTCTGAGAAATTCTCCAGCAATGTTTCCTTTTAAAATGCTGTAGGACAAATCTTCTCCGAGTGAGAAAGAATTTAAACTGGCTAGTAGATTAGCAAAGATGATGTATGTAGTAAAGGTTTGCAGGGTAAAGCCATTGACTTCTGGTTGAGTGAAGAAAATGGTTTTCCAGACATAGAGAGCTACTAAAATCTTCACTGCCAGTGAAACGAAAGTCGCTAGAAAGAAAGCCTTGTACTGCATGGCATTCATCATGGTCAGGCGGGTCATGTAGAGATATTTACGCATGGATACCCTCCTCATAAATTTGGCGGACCATGGTTTCAATTTCCAATTCCTTCATGGTGACATCTTCAATTGAATAATGATTAAAGATTTGCTCGATCACCTGGGCACTGGTCCAGACCTTGCTTTGGTAGTGGATTTCAAAGTGAAAATCATCTATTCGTTCAAATTCCCAGCCTTCTAGCTGCAAGTCTTTTTCAATCGGCTTTTCTGTGGAGAAGAGAATGGTCTTGACTGTGGAAAAGCGTTCTTTGAGGACGGTCAGTGAACCATCGTAGACCTTTTTGCCCTTATCAATGATAAAAATCCGCTCGCAGAGGCTTTCAATGTCCTTCATATCATGGGAAGTAATCAAGAAAGTGGTCTGGTATTCTTGATTCATATAGCGGATGAAGGAGCGAATGGTCTCCTTAACGCTGGCATCCAAACCAATGGTTGGCTCGTCCAAAAAAACGACGGCAGGCTGGTGGATAAAGATAGCCGCAAATTCACAGCGAACCCGTTGACCGAGTGACAGATTACGGATTGGTTGCTTCATAATATCAGCCAAGTCCAATAGGTCAATCAAGACAGCCAATCGCTCTTTGAATACCTTATCTGGAACATCATAAATTTTTGCGTGAAGGATAAAAGATTCCTGGACAGGCAAGTTCCAATCCAAATGGGATTTTTGCCCAAAGAGAACTCCAATTTGTTTATTGACTTCTTTACGGTGTTCTTGCGGATTGAGTCCGTTGATACGAACCTGTCCTTGGTCTGGGAAGAGTACTCCAGTTAGCATTTTGATGGTGGTCGACTTACCGGAACCATTGGAGCCGATATAGCCGATGATTTCGCCTTTTCCTACCTGCAAGGAAATATCTTGGACGGCAGGAATTTTCTTTTTCTTGGGTTTGAAAAAGGCTTTTATCGAACCCTTGAGACCGACTTCCTTATCTATGATGGAATAGGTTTTTGATAGATGTTCAGCTTGAATCATATCATAATCTCCTGTTTGAAAACGTTTGCGTAAGATAAGGATATTATAACATATTCCCCAGAAAGTGGCGGTAAAAAGTCACATTTAAGGTAACATTTTTATTAGAAAATCGGTCATATATTGAGGAGATTCTTGCTTACCATTTTTAATCCATACCTGCATGATACCGAAGAAAGCATGTGAAAAATAGATGCTGCTGTATTCTTTTTCCAGTTGTGATAAATTCTCTTTTCCTAAGCGCTCCGCTAAATCATTGGCAACAAGAAGTCGGACTTTATTGATAAGAAAATTTTGGATTTCTTGAGTTCCGTTATGGGTCAGTAGGGCAGAAAGCAATTTTTCACGATAGAGCAACTCGAAAATTTCTAAAAATGATGATTGGCGATTGCCATCATAACGGTCAAATATAGCCTCTAATTTGTGAAAAAGTCCCTGTTGGTAGGAGTCGATTAATTCGTACTTATCCTTATAGTGGGTATAAAAACTGGAACGACTGATACCAGCAGTCTGGGCTAGGTGGGTGGTTGTAATTTCGTTAAACCCTTGAGTTTCTAAGCAAGTCACCATTGCTTCTAAAATGGCTTGACGAGTTCGTTCTTTTCGATTATCTGTTCCCATAATTTCTCCTTTTGAACATTTTTAGACACAATGTCCAAAAACAATTCTTCTGACTTGATTTTGAAAATGATACTTGTATAATGTATTTTATCAGTTTTTGGACAGTATGTCTAAAGGAGTTTCTTATGTCGGAAAAAGTAAAGAATTTTTTCAAAAAACCAATGACCTTGATCACCATTCTCGGTGTTGCCTGTGTCCCAGCCTTATATAACATTAGTTTCCTAACCTCTATGTGGGACCCTTACGGTCGACTAGATCAGTTGCCTGTGGCAGTTGTCAATCAAGACCAGTCGGCGAGCTTTCAAGATAAAACCCTCACCATTGGTGATGATATGGTGGATAATATGAAAGAGAGCAAGAGTCTGGATTTCCACTTTGTATCAGAAATGGATGCGGAAAAAGGTTTGGAAGAAGGGGACTATTATATGGTCATCACCCTACCAGAAGATTTATCAGAAAAAGCATCCAGTCTCTTGACGGATCAGCCTGAACCACTAACAATTTCTTACCAAACCTCTAAGGGGCACAGCTTTGTCGCTTCTAAGATGGGCGAATCAGCTATGGAGAAATTAAAGGAATCTGTTTCAGAGACGATTACCGAAACATACACAACTGCCGTTTTTGATAGTATGAGAGAAATTCAATCTGGTATGGTTGAGGCAGCAGATGGAAGTCAACAATTAACAGATGGAGCTAGTCAATTAGAAACCGGAAGTCAGACTCTATCATCAGGCTTATCTACCTTATCTTCATCAGGCCAATCACTGGTGACAGGAGCAAACCAATTGGCCGCTGGAGTTGAGTCTTATACAGATGGAGTCAATCAGGCTGCTTCAGGAAGTCAAACACTTTCCAGTGGCTTAACAACCTACACAAATGGGGTAGCTAGTCTTGCTTCAGGTGCGGAGCAATTAAATGCTAATTCCTCTCAGCTCATCGCTGGGGTGGGACAATTGCAAACAGGAGCAAGCCAGGTTGAACAACTGGTAACAGGAGCCAATCAATTGCAGGCAGGCTTGGAGCAACTCGCTAGTTCAACTAGTTTGTCTGCTGAACAGTCTAGTCAGATACAGGCTTTATTGACTGGACTTCCTCAGTTGCAAGCGGCCATCAACCAATTAAATGATAGCCTATCAAGTATCGGAGGAGTTGCAGTAGATACCACTACTCTATCTAGCCTATTGACGGAGATGGGTGCTCAAGCCCAAGGATTGTTAACTGCAGCACAAGCCGATAAAACAGCCAGCATTGCAGCCTTACAAGCAACGGCTACCTATCAAAACTTGACAGCTGATCAGCAAGCTGAATTGGTTGGAGCTCTCCAAAACTCGCCTTCTACAACAATGACAGCAGCCCAAATGATTTTGGGTCAATTGTCGCAACTCAGTCAAGCCTTATCTAGCCTACAAAGTCTTTCTGGCATGGCCACACAAATGAACCAGTTGCAATCAGCTGTCGGTCAGATCAACACGGCTGCCAATCAAGCATTGCCAGGAGCTACAACAGCCATTGAAAACCTATCAAGTGGCTTGAGTCAAGTCAATACCGCCTTGAACCAGCAAATTCTACCAGGAACTCAAGCCTTGACGAGTGGTGTGAGTCAACTTCAAACACAATTATCAAGTGGAGCTAGTCAGCTTATGTCAGGGGTGACAGCCTATACCGCAGGTGTTGCTCAATTAGCAGAGGGCGGAGCTCAGTTGGTTGCGAATAATAGTAGCATCCAATCAGGAGGTAGCCAGTTAACAGCAGGATTGGCAACCTTGGCATCTAACTCCAGCCAACTTGTCAGCGGTTCAGGACAACTGGCTTCTGGTAGTCAGCAATTGATTTCTGGTGCAGAACAGTTGGCTAGTGGCGGTCAAACCTTGACAAGTGGTATTTCCAGTCTTCGTACAGGTAGTGAAACCCTAACGAATTCACTCAGCTCAGCCAGTCAACAACTATCAGTCGTCTCTGTAGAAGACAAAAATGCACAAGCGGTTTCTCAACCAGTCACCTTGGAACACAGTGACCAAGATGATGTGAAGACCAACGGTGTCGGCATGGCTCCTTACATGGTGTCTGTTGCCCTAATGGTTGCAGCCTTATCAGCGAATGTTATTTTTGTCAAACACATTGATAATCGCTCCTACAAGAATCGTTGGGACTGGGCCAAAGGAAAACTCTTGCTTAATGGTATCATTGCCAGCCTAGCAGCAGTGATTCTGTACGGTGCTCTTCGCTTGATTGGAATCGAACCGGCTCATCCAATGGCAACCTTGGGATTAATCCTCTTAGCCTCTTGGACCTTCATGGCCCTCGTTACAGCCTTGGTAGGCTGGAACAATCGTTTCGGATCCTTCGCCAGTTTAATTCTCTTGTTACTACAGCTTGGCTCAAGCGCAGGTACCTATCCAATTGAACTCAGCCCACGCTTCTTCCGAGTCATTCAGCCCTATCTTCCAATGACCTATTCTGTTTCAGGTCTTCGTCAAACCATTTCTATGGTTGGAAATAGTAGTCATCAAGTTTGGATGCTGAACCTCTTCTTAGTAGGCTTTATGGGACTAGGTCTCTTGATTTATAATCAAAAAGATGAATAAGAATAAAACCAACTGTTTCATGTGAACAGTTGGTTTTTGGTTGATGTGGTTATTTTGGGGTTGGTGTTCGTAGATTAATGGTTGCGTTAGTTGAAGTAATGGTCAGGCTATTATTACTCTCTTTTTTCTCCAAAGTTAAGGTTTGTTTATCCTCCTCTTTTTTGATCGATAATGTTTGATACTTATCTTTAGTGAAAATACCGACGTTTTCAGCCTGTTCGTTGAAGTAACTCATATCACCAACAGCTTGCTTTAGTTCTTCAAGGGTTTTATAGTGGTAGCCTAAGTGTTCCGCAAGTGTTTTGATGTCCAGCTGTGTACTGATATTCAGATTGATGTCTTGTAAGCTCTTATCTGTTAGGTTTATATTTGTAACAGATAGGCTGTATTCGGAAGGAGTGAGGACGTTTTTTCCTAGGAGAGTCAATTGATTTGCGTTCAGTTCTTGGTAGTTTTTAATTGTAACATTTTCCAAACTGGTTTCGATTAAATTGACTGAAGATTCATTTGCAGATATAGAGGTATTTCTGAGTGCAGAATTCACAGCTTCAAAGTAACCAGCTGTGATTTTACCGCTGTCAATAGTCACCTTGTCAAGATCGACACCACCTGAAAGGTCAATTTCTTTGATATGGACATTTTCAATCACGAAACTACCATACTCATAGAAGTGGAGACCCTCTCCCTCTAATTTATCCAGTGTCTTCCCTTTAGGCACTTCAATGGTGACTGAGAAGACATTGATGCGACGTTGGGCCAACCTTTCTCCCAGATACTGCATGATTCCCTCAATGGCAAATTTTAGTTCCTGTGCAGAGAGGGTTAAGACGCCGTCTTTCTCACTGAGTTTTAGAGGGTTTTGGATATTGTTGTCGGAGTTGGCATAGGTCACATGATAGTTGTTATCACTAGACTCTTTGATGTAGACGCTGTGGGGGATAAAATCAATTTTAATGGTATTCAAATCTGTGAAGGTCTTATGGACTTCCGTCGGAGCAGCAACCTCTTCTAAGCGGGTTATGCCCCCGGTGAAAAATCCAATGCCAGCTAGAATTAAGCCTGCAATCAGGCTGACAAAGCCGATAATAATGGCGATGGTAAGTTTCTTTTTCATGCTCGTTTACCTCGTTTCAAGATCCATTTGAAGCAAGCCTTGACCAGTCGCCAAGACCAGTAGGCAAAAAATCCAGTCAAGATGTAGATGAGAATAGCTCCGCCAATCAAAGATAAACCTGAGCCAAACCCCATGAGGAAGATATTGAATCCTTCTGACATAAGGCTAAAGGCTTCCCAAATCAGATAGCCACCGCTGGTGAGAAGTCCGACCCCCAAAACAAAGGCACCGACAATGAGGGCCAAGATGAGCGCCACCAATCCCAATAGACTAGCTAGGAGAATGAGCAAAAGTGGAATGGCGATAGGCAGGGAAATGACAGCTAGGATAGCCAACCAGAGCGTTCGTTTTGTTTGGCTAAAATTACGGAAGTAGCGACCGAGGAAAAAGGCGCCGAGGATAAGAGTCGCAAACAGAGGAATGACTCCGATAAACTCTCCCATGATAAAGAGTAGGAAGAAAGAGAAGAGACCTGTCATACTTAAGGCTCCCAGACCAACCCAGAGTTTCCAGTTGAGTTGAATAGGTTCTTGTTGATCCTTCTCCTCCTGGATTTGCTTGTTGAGCATGTTGTTAATGAGTTCGCTGGCAGCTTCTTTTGGTGAACCAAGTTCTTCTATAATTTCTGTCTCATGCTCTGGTCCAGCCTCGTCAAAATACTCATTAAAGAAGCTGATGGCTTCAAAGTACTCTTTGTGGGGCAGTTTTTTGAGATGTTTTTCTAACTGCTCCATGTATTCAGTTCTTGTCATGGCGGACGCTCCCTTCTATGATGCCGTTTATCGTGTTTGTATAGGTATCCCAGTCATCTTTGAGTCGGACCAATTCTTCGTGACCTAACTGAGTTAGGCTATAATACTTGCGCATACGACCCTGATATTCTTGGGAATAAGTAGTCAAAAAGTCATTTTGCTCTAATCGTTTTAGGATGGGATAGAGGGCGGACTCCTTGATGTTGGCAATTAATTTAATGGTCTGACAGATTTCATAGCCATAAGAATCATCGGATTCCAAAATAGCCATGATGAGAAATTCTGTCAGAACTGCGGGGACTGGAAAATGCATAGGACGCTCCTTTCCTTTATTGTTAGTTAGGTTCGGTTTTGATATATAGTGTTCGTTTTTATATATCAAATTTTGTTATATATTAAATATACACCTACAGAAATAAATTGTCAAGTGATTATGTGCAAAATAAATAAAATAGCTTAAGACAAATTTTTAAGGTGTAAACGTTTTATAGCCTTGAAAAATAATTTCAGAGTAGTAAACTTAATAACAGTACTAACATTAAGGGAATTTCTGGACTAAAAGAGAATGACCTCAGATGGATTAGTAGTATTTAAGGTGGTGTAAAGATGAAACTATATGTTCAGTTTATGATTATTCTGGTATTTTCATTTTTAGGGGAAGCTATTTCGACTATTTTTCATCTTCCTATTCCGGGAAGTATCATTGGTTTAATCCTCCTATTCTTAGCCCTAGAGTTCAAATTGATTCGTCTTCGCCATATTCATACGGTTGGAAATTTTTTGCTGGCTAACATGACCATTCTTTTTTTGCCTGCAGCAGTGGGCATTATGGAGAGATTTGATGCAATTAAAGATTATTTACTTCCTATTATCGTCGTCATTTTAGGCGCCATTTTTTTAAATATCTTAGTAATTGGTTTTGTTGTTCAATTTGTGAAGCAAAAGTTTGAAGGTGACTACATTGATACGGAGGGAATTCATGACTGAACTTTTTTCAAATCCTATTTTTGGTATTATGTTATCAATTGCAGCATATTTAATTGGAATGCTGATTTATCGGAGATTTCCTCATCCAATCACAACCCCACTGTTGGTAGCTACAGGATTGATTATTGTCTTTTTAAAAATGACAGGTATTTCCTATAAGGAATATTATGCAGGAGGGTCCTACCTAAATATGCTTATTGTGCCTTCAACAGTAGCTCTGGGTATTCCTTTGTATCGTTCTTTCCATCTAATGAAACATCACATTCGAAGTATTCTTTTAGGAATTTTTGTTGCCTGTATTGTCAATACTGTCTTTACTGCCCTAATTGCAAAATGGTTTGGGATGGATTTTTTTCTAGCAATCTCTCTTTTTCCAAAATCAGTCACCACTGCTATGGCTGTTGGTATTACTGATAAAATGCAAGGAATAGCAACTGTTACTCTTGTAGTCGTTGTTGCAACAGGAATTCTGACAAGTGTTCTTGGTCCAGTCTTTTTAAAGCTACTAAAAATTGAAGACCCGGTAGCTGTTGGTCTTGCTTTGGGAGGAACAGGACATGCCATTGGAACGGGTACAGCGATAAAATATGGACATACGCAAGGAGCGATGGCTGGCTTGGCTATTGGGATTACAGGCATCATGTATGTGGTGATTAGTCCAATAGTTGCGCAGATTATCTTACAATAAAAAACTACGATTGGAATTCCAACCGTAGTTTTTTTAGTCTACATAAAGTTTGGATTGATTATTCAACCAACTATAAAGAAGTCCGATAAAGAGACCGCCACCCACGTAGTTTCCTAATCCAGAAAAGAGGAAATTGCTTAGTACACTTAATAGAGTCATTCCCTCAACTGGTCCACCATTTGCAAAAAAGGCCAGGGAGAAGAGTGAAAAGTTCGCAATGACGTGCTCATATCCCAAGAAAGCAAAGATAAAGATGATGAAAATAACGGAAATGAGACGTCCAGCGTCATCTTTGATGCGTAAGAAGGTAAATACGCCGATATTCACGACAATATTAGCAAAAATTCCTTCAATAAATTGAGTCAAAGGTGTCTTTGAAAGCTTGGCCACCGTTGCTTCAAATAGGTAGCTGTGAGCATCAACGTGCTGATAAGGCAGAGTCAGTGAGACCAAGTAACAAACAAGGACAGCACCGACAAAGTTGAAAAGGATACAGGTTGCCAACATCTTGAGGGCTGTTTTAGTAGGAATCGTTTTTCGATGGCTGGCTACTGTCATATACATCATGTTGGATGTTCCAAGTTCGGCATTCATATATAAAATCATGAGTAGCCCCCAACCAAACATCAACCCATAGCTAAATTTCCCGAGTCCTTCTGCGACATGGTTGAGTTTGTCTGCTGTATAAAGAGAAATGACAATCCCCAATCCTAAATAAAGACTGGCTAGTATTGATCGTACAGCGTAGGCAGAAAAACTATGTTCAAACAAATCTGCTTTTTTCTTGATACTTTTTTCAAGTGTATACATTAATGTCTCTTGGTTAGCTCCCATCCTAATCTCCTTACTGAATCTACTACTTTTTCGAGTAAACGTTTTCTTTTTATCGAATGGCTTTACTTTGTTTATTATACTTGATAAAATGGTTGTTGTCCAAAAAAAATTCAACTTTTGAAAGGAAATATAAGAAAAATATGGATGTTACATGGACAGTGAAATATATCACTGAATTTTTAGCGACTGCACTCCTTATTATCATTGGTAATGGTACAGTTGCAAACGTTGATTTAAAAGGCACAAAAGGAAACAACTCTGGTTGGATTCTCATTGCGATTGGCTATGGTTTGGCAGTTATGATGCCAGCATTGATGTTTGGTAACGTTTCTGGTAACCATATCAACCCAGCCTTCACACTTGGTTTGGCTGTTTCAGGTCTCTTCCCTTGGGCTCACGTTGCTCAATACATTGTTGCTCAATTGTTAGGTGCAATGTTTGGTCAGTTAGTGGTTGTAGCAGTTTATAAACCTTACTTCTTGAAAACTGAAAATTCTAACCATATTCTCGGTTCATTCTCAACTATCAGTGCGCTTGATAACGGAACGAAAGAAAGCCGTAAAGCTGCGACAACTAATGGTTTCTTGAATGAGTTCGTTGGTTCATTTGTATTGTTCTTCGGTGCCCTTGCTTTGACCAAACATTTCTTTGGTTCAGAGTTGGTTGGTAAATTGATTGAACAGGGCTATGATAAAACAGTCGCTGAGACAATGACTGCTCCATATACTTCAGGTTCAATTGCAGTTGCTCACTTAGGCATTGGTTTCCTAGTTATGGCACTTGTTGCGGCTCTTGGTGGTCCAACAGGTCCTGGTCTTAACCCAGCGCGTGACCTTGGTCCACGTATCGTCCATGCCCTTCTTCCAAAATCTGTTCTTGGTGAAAACAAGGCTGATTCAAAATGGTGGTATGCTTGGGTTGGTGTATGTGCTCCAATTATCGCATCAATTGCCGCTGTTGCACTATTCAAATTCTTGTATCTTTAATGGTGAACCCGATTCGTCGGGTTTTTCTTTTTGTTTTATGGATATTGAGGTGATTCGGTTGTCTGCTCTGCTATTTTCCTAAAAGTTATGCTACAATAAAGCTAGAAAAAATCGGAAAAGAGGCAAGTATATGTCAGATGTTATTGCTTTTGGCTATGGAAGCAGTCGAGCGGAGATGCAGCTCAAGCGACTGAATCGTCATGGAATCATCGCAGGTGCGACAGGTACAGGGAAGACCGTGACCTTAAAGGTCTTGGCAGAGCAGTTGAGTGATGCGGGCATTCCAGTCTTCCTATCAGATATCAAGGGCGATTTGAATAGTTTGGTTGCGGCCAATACCAAGGAGATTGATCCTAGTCGTCTGGAGAAGACCCACTATACAGATTATAGTCCTGTTGCTTATCCAGTTGAGTTGTGGGATGTCTTGGGGGAAAATGGGACTCCTGTCCGCATGACTATTTCAGAGCTGGGGCCCGTCTTATTGACGCGCTTGCTGGGCTTGAATGATACTCAGGAGTCCATCTTGAATATCGTTTTCAGCGTGGCAGATGAGCGTGGCCTTCTCTTGATTGACCTGATGGACCTGCGTGCCATGCTCAATTTTGTGGCTGAAAATGCAGCAGAGCTGAGCCAGTATTATGGAAATATTCCAGCTCGTTCGGTTGGTGCTATCTTGCGTAGCCTGGTTGTTTTGGAGCAACAAGGTGGTAAGATTTTCTTCGGTGAGCCAAGTCTTGACATTGCTGATTTGATGCGTACGGCAGAAGATGGTCGTGGGGTAATCAACGTTCTCCAAGCTACTCAGCTGTTCAATCAACCAACTCTTTATTCGACAGTCCTGCTCAGCCTATTGTCAGAACTCTATGAAGTCTTGCCTGAGGTGGGCGATTTGGACAAGCCTAAGATGGTCTTCTTCTTTGACGAGGCTCATGTTCTCTTTAAAGATGCTCCAAAAGTTCTTCTTGAAAAGATTGAATTGATTGTCCGTTTGATTCGTTCAAAAGGTGTAGGTGTCTTCTTTGTAACGCAGAATCCGACGGATATTCCTGATAGCGTGGCAGCCCAGTTGGGCAACCGCATCCAACATGGTCTTCGCGCCTTTACACCAAAAGAGCTCAAGACAGTTGCGACTGTTGCTGAAACCTTCCGTCAAGAAGGTGATGAGGATTTGGCCAAGGTCATTCAGGAGTTGCAGGTAGGTGAAGCGGTTGTGTCTACTCTGCAAGCTGACGGGACACCAAGCTTTGCGGATCGGGTTTTGATTTATCCTCCAAAGAGTATGCTGGGAACGGTGGAGCCAAGTGCCCTCTTGTCAGTTATCAATAATTCTCCTTTGATGGAAAAATATGCTGACGCGGTCAATCGTGAGTCAGCCCATGAGCAGATTTTAGCCATGACAGAGGCTAAAGAAGCCGAACTCATCAAAAAAGCAGAGCAGGCCGAAGCGGAAAAACAGGCAGAAAAAGAAGCTAAGGCAGCCGCAAAAATGGAAGAGAAAGCCCAGAAAGAAGCAGCTAAAGCTGCACAAAAAACTAGTCAGCCAGCCAGTCGCAAAACAGATTCCATGATGGATCGCTTTACCAAGAACCTGATGAGTCAGGTCGGACGGGAAGTTGGGCGCGTGGTAACTCGTGGCATTATGGGCATGTTAAAAGGGAAATAAACGACTAGGAGGCTGGGCAAAAAGCCCAGGACCACTACTCAGAGTTCGTGTCAACATCTCAGCGCAGTGGTTGATTGGCAGATTTGTTCGTGTTTTGCACTCCAAATCTGGCCTAATCAACTGTGCGGGGGTGGGAAGACGAACTCTTTTTATCTTGGTCGAGTTCTTTCCCACTCCCTTTTTATCTAGACAAAGTTCTTGCCAGATGCCACAAAATTCGTTAAAATAAACACAAATCACTAGTTAGTAAGGAGTTGCCATGACTGATCAATTGCAGGCATTATTGAAAGACTATCAGCCCCAGCCATTGGGTGAAAAACGTTCTTATGCAGTTTTCTTGCCCTTAGTCTGGTCAGACAATCAGTGGCAGGTCTTATATGAGATTCGGAGCGAGTCCATTTCTCAACCGGGAGAAGTTTCCTTTCCAGGTGGCGGAGTAGAGGTAGGAGAAACGCCACAGCAAGCGGCCGTTCGGGAGGTTATGGAGGAACTAAATATTCAACCTGAACAAATTGATATACTCGGAGAAATTGATTATTTGGTTTTGGAGTGCTCAACCGTTCATTGCTTCGTTGGACGGTTAAATCTTGATTGGACGACTATCCTTCCTAATGAAGAGGTTGCTCGGATATTTACAGTGCCTCTATCAACTCTATTAACAACTCAGCCAGTCTATTATCAACTGGATTCACAGATTGTCCCAGATTGTGACTTTCCCTTTGAACGTTTGAGAGGTGGGGTTGACTATCCTTTCAGCCATCACAAACGCTCCGTTCCATTTTATGAAAATCTACCAGAAAATATCTGGGGAATGACCGCCCAATTTACCCATCGGTTTACGGAAATAGTGAAAAGTAATCTATCGTGAAATGATAGGTTATTTTTGGGAGGAAAAACCAGCCTTTGCGATATGTATCAACGAAAAAAATGGAGACAAAGCTCAATGTGAACCAATGTATATAAAAACACAAAAAAAACAGATGCATGGCAGATAAAAGATAGCTATGGCTGGTATACTTGGTACGGTCCATATTTTGAAGTACCATCATCTATCTAGAAATGCGACAATATTCATGTAAACGCATTCAGTGGATTGTTATCATTTCCAGTAGGTGAGTGGGAAAATGTATAAATCTATATTTTAAGAAGGAGCCAATTATGAGCAAGCAGAAAGTTGTGTCCAGTTTATTATTAAGCACAGTCGTATTAGGGGGATTAGCCTTTTATTCAACGACAACGGTTAAAGCAGAATCGCTAGAACCAGATGTTACATCAGTTAATGCAAGCGATGCTACTAATAAACCGGTAGTATCAAATGAAGAGGAAAGCGACTTTTTAGCTGAAGAAGAGGAGTTTGAAGAGAGCGATGCTCCAGTAGAAACTCTAAATGAAGAAATCAAAGATGTTACAGAGCCTGAAGCACTTCTCCAACCTCGTGCGATGATGAGTGATTCTACTAATAGCGATATGGAAGAAATTTCTTTGGAGAATCTGGAGTCAGAGGTTGTCGTTGAAAAAGTAACTCAAAACAAACAAATTCAAGCGACAAATCAATCGGATTTCCTTTTGGGAAAGGGAGAAGATTATAGAACATCAGTTTCAATCGGAGATCCTAAACTTTCAGGCAATTCATTGGAGTGGAGTGTCAGTTTTGATGCTAGACTTTGGTCTTTTGAACAATCTCGTGGTGGTTACTATTTTATTCTTCCTAAAGGGTTGAAATTAACGAGCATTAAGGACAATGATGGAATTGAATTATTCAGTCGGTTTCCTAACCGAGTCGAAAGTAGTGACAATCATTCTCAGTCTACCTACCGTTTCTTTAGTAAAGAGGAGAATGGGCATGATGATAAGAATTTTGATAGTCAATGGGGTTGGTCTGTAAAGCAAGCATCAAGCACGGAGGTTGAAGAATGGAACTCTAAAGGACTTATGTCTAAAATATTTTTTATAGATAATGTAAAAGATAAGAGTTTTGTGACGTATCGCTTAACCGCTGAAAGAGAGAGTTTAAAACAAACATATTTCCCTCTTGTAGCAGTGATGAAGAGTTTTAGGTACAAAAATTTGAACAGTACAGAGATTACTTCCCTAGCTGGTCGCGAGATTGTTATTGAAAAAACAAAAGTGCAAAAACCAAAAGAGGAAGCGCCAAAAACAAACCCAGAGCCAGAAGCTCCAAAACCAGACGCTCCACAAGCGCCATCAGCACCGGAATCTCCAACGGAAGAACCTAAGAAGGAAGACGCTCCGCAAACACCAGACGCGCCATCGACTCCAAAAGATGAACCGCAGGCTCCATCAATTCCAGAAGAAAAACCACAAGTACCGGAATCACCAAACCCAGAGGCTCCATCAGCTCCGTCAACTCCGGAAAAACAACCAGAAGCACCGGAATCTCCAACGGAAGAACCTAAGAAGGAAGACGCTCCAGCGCCATCGACTCCGGAAAAACAACCAGAAGTACCGGAATCACCAAACCCAGAGACACCAGACGCGCCATCGACTCCAAAAGATGAACCGCAGGCTCCATCAATTCCAGAAGAAAAACCACAAGTACCGGAAGAGCCAAAACAAGAGGCTCCATCAGCTCCATCAGCTCCGTCAACTCCGGAAAAACAACCAGAAGCACCGGAATCTCCAACGGAAGAACCTAAGAAGGAAGACGCTCCGCAAACACCACAAGCGCCATCGACTCCAAAAGATGAGCCGCAAGTTCCATCAATCCCAGAGGAGCAACCAAAAGAGACTCCAGCGCCAGAAGAACCTAAGAAGGAAGATACTCCGCAAACACCACAAGCGCCATCAACTCCTAAAGAGGAAGCACCGAAGGAAGAAGTTCCAACACCACCGGCTCCATCAGTACCAGAAGAGCAACCAAAAGAAACTCCAACACCAGAAGTTCCAAAACAAGAAGATTTTCAACCGGAAGCACCAAAATCTGATGAAGTAGAATCTGACAAACAAATGCCAGAAACTAAGCAACCGAAGGCAGACGACATGCCTAAGGAACAACAGCCGAAAGCCGACGAGCCAAAGGCAGAGCAACCACAAATGGACAAACCACAAATGGAAGCTCCTAAGAAAGATTCGGAAGCGCCAAAATCTGATAAAGTAGAAACTGACAAGCAATTGCCAGAAACTAAGCAACCAGATATGAAGCAACCGAAGGCAGACGACATGCCTAAGGAACAAAAACCGAAAGCCGACGAGCCAAAGGCAGAGCAACCACAAATGGACAAACCACAAATGGAAGCTCCTAAGAAAGATTCGGAAGCACCAAAATCTGATAAAGTAGAAACTGACAAACCAATGCCAGAAACTAAACAACCAGATATGAAGCAACCGAAGGCAGATAAACCAGAAGCAGAGAAAGCTCAAATGCCACGAACAGAAGGTATGAAGCCTGAATCCAAGGCTTCAATGATGCCAAAAGCCGAGGCACCAAAAGCAACTTTGCCAAATACAGGCGAAGCAAGTAGCGCAATAGGCTGGCTAGGTGGTGCTTTAGCCACTCTTGCCACAGGCTTGTATCTATTCAAAAACAAAAAAGAAGAATAGTCATTATTGAATAAGATATGAGAACTTCCCTCTTCTAAGTTCATAAAAGACTCCAGATCATCGCTGTGGAAGCCTTGGTTTGGAGTCTTTTTGTTAAATATTCTTAGAAAATAACAAAATAGATAAATATTAGATACCCTCTAGAAAAAATTTAGTTTAGGATGTTATACTAACGCTAAAACAATAATATCAATTTTTGAAAATACTAGATTGGAATAAAAATCTAATCGCCATATTTTAGAACCTGTACTTACAAGTAAAGAGCTTTTATGTAAGAGATAGTTTTTCGCTAATCAAGTTAATTTTTTGAGGGAATGCTGGCTGTATTTTGAAAAAACGAACGATGATTAGCTTAAAAAAGCCTTAGATGGGAGTGCTAACCTGTAAATACAGGTTCTTAGTAAATTGAAGTAAATAGAGTAAAGGAGCACATTATGAGCAAACAAAAAGTTGTGACAAATCTATTGCTTAGTACAGCTGTACTAGGTGGTTTTCTAATATGTCACGTACCATCTGTAAGCGCAGAAACAGGCAATCTTCAAGAAATGCCTACTGAATCTGCTACGGTTAGCTCAGAAAATCAAACTGCGACCGCAGTCGATGGAATTTCACCTACGGATAACCAATTACCTACGTCAGAAGAGGGTGATAAACAGGCTCCAGAAGAAAAACTAGTTTCTAGCAATTCTACGAGAGAAGAAAGTGCTACGCAGGTAGCGACGGATCCGGATGCACCATCTCAATCATTAAATGTGTCAGAGGCGGAAATTTCAACGGCAGATTCAAATATTCAACAAGCCGAAGAGAAACTGATTCAAGAATCGAATTATCATAGATTTGACACGCATCAAGGTGAACAGATTAGGAATGCAGTATCTATAGAAAAAATATCGGCAGATAATGACGAAATTAAGTGGAAAGTAACTTTTGATAGAAAAAATTGGACCTTTAGTGGAGAGGGGAGTGGCTATTACTTTATTCTTCCAAAAGGCTTACAATTAACCAAAATTATTGATAGCCAGTCTGAAGAGGATATTTTCAATAAGTTCCCTAAGGATGTCAATGATGAGGCAAATTCTGGTGGGCAGCCGTATCGCTTTTTTAGTAGAGAAAAAAATGCTAATAATGATGAGCGTAGTTTTGAAAGTCAGTGGGGTTGGTCTGTTGGACGTGTAGGAGGAGAGCTAGAAAAATGGAAGGAAGAAAGTTCCAGCATCTATTTTCTACAAGTACAGCGAGATTCCGTTGCTAAAGAAAAAGCGACATATGAACTGACGGCACAGGTGATAAATCAAGCAATGAAAACCTTCCCGGTTTTAGCTGTGGTGAAGAATTTTAAAGAGCGAATATTTTTCTCCAGAGATGAGATTACTTCTGCTGCTGGTTTGAGATTAAAGGTATCGGAAAGTGCTAAGCCAAATAATGAAGGGATTACTATTATCGGAGATTCATCTCCAGAAAGCGACAGGACTCCTGAACCGCGGGGAGATAGGACTCCGGATATAGATGTACCAAAGGCAGATGTTCCAAAAGTTGAGCAACCAAAACCAAAGGCCCCTGAAGTTCAGCCGCCTGCTCCTAAGGCTCCGGAATCTGTGCCACCAAAAGTAATGCCTCCAGCACCCAAAGTTCCAGACGTTAAGACGCCCAAAGAGGCGCCTCTGCCACCAAAAACTCCGGAAGTTGAGGTTCCAAAAGTAATGCCTTCGACACCGAAGGTTCCAGATGTTAAGACGCCCAAAGAGGCGCCTCTGCCACCAAAAACTCCGGAAGTTGAGGTTCCAAAAGTAATGCCTCCGACACCGAAGGTTCCAGATGTTAAGACGCCAAAAGTTGAGTACCCTGATACAGATGCTCCTGAGATTGAGTCACCAAAAGCTCCTGAAACTGAACGACCAGAAGTCTTACCACCGACCTCAAAAGTTCCAGAGGTTGAGCCCCCGAAAGTCATGCTTCCGACCCCAAAATCCCCAGAAGCTGAGCCCCCGAAAGTTGAGCAGCCAAAACCGAAGGTTCCAGAAGTTCACCTGCCTGCTCCTAAGACTCCGGAAGCTGAGTCACCAGAAGTAATGTCCCCAGCACCCAAAGTTCCAGACGTTAAGACGCCCAAAGAGGCGCCTCTGCCACCAAAAACTCCGGGCGTTGAGCCACCGAAAGTAACACCACCGACCTCAAAAGTTCCAGAAGCTGAGCCACCGAAAGTTGAGCAGCCAAAACCGAAGGTTCCAGAAGTTCACCTTCCTGCTCCTAAGTCTCCAGAAGTTGAGGTTCCGAAAGTAACACCACCAACCTCAAAAGTTCCAGACGTTAAGATGCCAAAATCTCCGGAAGTTGAGCACCCAGAAGTTGAGAAACCTGCCGGAATCCAACCAGAAAAGGGTCAACTTGAGGTTAATAAACCCAATATTATCCATCCGGAGGTGCTTCAATCCGAAGTTAAGAAAACGGAATCTGGAGTTTCAATGGCTCCAAAGGTAGGAATACAAAAAGAGACTTTACCAAATACGGGTGAAACAAGTAATACCCTAGTATGGCTAGGTGGTGCTCTAGCTGCCCTTGCATCAAGTTTGTATCTTTTCAAACAACACAGGCAAAGAGAAGAGGAATGATTTTACGCTAATACTATAGTTTTTTGGAACACCAATAAGGCTTATCTACCATGGACTAAGAAAATTTAGAACAGTTGTAAATAGAAAACGTTCCAAAATCTGAACTGCACCCCAAAAGTTAGAGGTTAACTCTAATTTTTGAGGTGCTTTTCTTGTAAGGTCAAGACACAAAGACAAGATTGAAATTTATCGCTTGCAATGATATGAAGGAGTTGATTCTATATTTTGTTTTATCAATACTAGTTTGAATGTTATCCGAGAATTTGTAGGACATTCCGAGGATAGTAAGGAGATAGAGAAAATTTATCTTCATGTAATGCAGAAAGGAAAACATAAGATTGAACAGGCTATGATAGATTTAGCAGAAATAATTATTTGATTTATTTTAATCAGTTAAAATTCAGTTATTTTGTCAAAAACAAAAGAAAAAAGCCTTTGAAACGTTGATTTCATAGGCTTTCTGTATGTTGTCTTATTTTACCTCAGTAAAAATCATGTGCTTACGCAATTTTGGTGAGTATTTTTTCAATTGAAGACGGTCTGGAGTGTTACGTTTGTTTTTTGAAGTAAGGTACAAACGCTCACCAGATTCTTTGTGTTCAAGTGTAATATTTACGCGCATGGTATCTCCCTTCTATTATTCAGCTGAAGCAGCCTTAGCGATTTTACGTCCTTTGTAGTATCCTTTCAAAGATACACGGTGTGAACGTGAGTAATCTCCAGTAGTTTCATCAAATTTCACAGTTGGAGCTGCTACTTTATAGTGAGTACGACGTTTGTTTTTCTTCGCTTTTGAAGTGCGACGTGCAGGTACTGCCATTTCTTTCTTCCTCCATTAAATGTCAGGGCCAAGCCCTTTTTTAATCTAAAAATAGTGCGTATGACTTTCGTCAACTTTAACAGTATAACAAAAATTTTTTGTAAAGTAAAGTTACTTGACAGATTTTTTGAAAAAATTTGTCAAAATTTGTCAAATTTGTCAGATTTTTATCCTCCTAACTTCTCAAAGTGAGTTTTCTAAAATGTTCAAAAAAATGCCAAAAATACTTGACAGCATATATATATATATATATATATAATGGTTGTAGGACAAGTTCCGATAATTCAAATATGAAGGAGAACTGTATGAAGACAGTTGGAAAGTTTTTCGCGAAAAAGTTGGCTAGCCTTATGGTCTTGCTACTGGTTTTAGGTCTAGGCATTATCTGGTTTAGAAATAGTATTTTTGCTTGGTTCCAAGGTACCCACAAGGTTCAGTATGAATTTGTTATCAAGAAGTTTGAAGCGGAAAGTAAACTGGTTGTGGCAGGAGCTGAGGTAGCAACCACTGCCAACCAGACCTTTGAAAACAATAAATTAGAAGAATGGCCAGACTGGACAGAGCCTATTACCAAGCTCTTTGTTGGGCGGGAAATGTCTGTAGATATTCCTGTCCAGACGGAGTTCAAACTGGTCTTGGAAGGAATTGAGCAGTCAGATGTTCACATTCAAAACAACACCTTGACATTCAAGCAACCTGTCCTTGTCGAAGTTGATTCTCAACAGCATGGTCAAATCAAAATTAGCAATAATAGCAATGGTCTTTTAGATAAGGCAGTAGATGCTTTCACCTCTGGACAAAAGGCTCAGGAATTTCTAAATGAAAAATCCCAAGAAGCCATTTACAAGACAAGTGAGGAAGTCTTGAATGATGCAGAACGTCAGGAAAAAGTCGCTGCTTTTGCAGAAACGGCTTTAGAAAACCTCCTCAATCTGAACTCCGAAGAAAAACTTGAGGTTGAGATAGAAGTGAGCGACTTGAATTTCCAGATTGTGGATAAGAAATAGTTTTTTTAAACAAGGAGGCTGGGCAGAAAGTCCATCCTCGCTTCTCAGAGTTCGTGTCAACATCTCAGCGCAGTGGTTGATTGGCAGATTTGTTCGTGTTTCACACTCCAAATCTGACCTAATCAACTGTGTGGGGGGGTGGGAAGACGAACTCTTTTTAGACTGGTCGAGTTCTTTCCCACTCCCTTTTTGTCTGCTCTGCCATTTCCAAAAAAGACCAAAATATGATAAAATAAAGGGCAATATTTAGAGAAATGAGAAAGTCCATGAAATTACAAAAACCAAAGGGAACACAGGATTTACTACCGCAGGATTCTGCCAAATGGCAGTACGTGGAAAATTTTACCCGCAGCATTTTCAAACAGTACAATTACGCTGAGATTCGCACACCGATCTTCGAGCATTACGAGGTGATCAGCCGTTCGGTTGGGGATACGACAGACATTGTGACCAAGGAGATGTACGATTTCTATGACAAGGGAGAGCGTCATATCACCCTCCGTCCAGAAGGGACGGCACCGGTTGTTCGCTCCTATGTTGAAAACAAGCTCTTTGCCCCAGAAGTACAAAAACCTGCTAAGTTCTATTACATGGGTCCCATGTTCCGCTACGAGCGTCCGCAGGCTGGTCGTCTCCGTCAGTTCCACCAGATTGGTGTAGAGTGTTTTGGTTCCAATAACCCAGCGACAGACGTAGAAACCATTGCTATGGCCTATCATTTCTTTGAAGAGTTGGGGATCAAGGACATTCGCCTCCACCTCAACAGTCTGGGCAATCCAGAGAGCCGTGCCGCTTATCGCCAGGCCTTGATTGACTACCTGACGCCACTTAAAGACCAGCTATCTAAGGACAGTCAGCGCCGCTTGGAAGAAAATCCCTTGCGTGTGTTGGATTCCAAGGAAAAAGAAGACAAGATTGCTGTGGAAAATGCACCGTCCATCTTGGACTATCTAGATGAAGAAAGTACAGCTCATTTTGAAGCGGTCAAGTCTATGTTGGACAGCCTAGGTATTGCTTACACCATTGACACCAACATGGTGCGTGGTTTGGACTACTACAACCACACCATTTTCGAGTTTATGACAGAAGTGGGTGGTAACGACCTGACCATCTGTGCCGGTGGACGTTACGACGGTTTGGTGACCTACTTTGGTGGACCAGAAACGCCAGCTTTTGGCTTTGGTATGGGCATTGAGCGTCTCATTCTAGTCCTTGAAAAGCAAGGCATCGAGCTCCCTCTCGACACCCAGTTAGATGTTTACATCGCGGTTTTAGGTCAGGAGGCCAATGGCGGAGCGCTTGAGCTGGTTCAAGCCATCCGCAAGCAAGGTTTCCGTGCAGAGCGTGACTATCTGGACCGCAAGCTCAAGGCCCAGTTTAAGTCAGCAGATGTCTTTGGAGCCAAGGCCATCATTACCCTGGGTGGTAGCGAAATCGAATCTGGACAGGTTGTGGTCAAAAATAACCAGACAAGAAGTCAAGTTGAAACAAGCTTGGAAGCACTCAAAACAGATTTTGCAAGTATTTTAGAAGAATTGGAGAAGCAGTAGTCTAAAGCTGCTTCTTTTTATTTTAGAAAGCAAAAAAGAAGTGATTGGATAATCACTTCTTCAGAATGAAGACAAACATCTCGCTTGATGTTTGTCTTTTTCTGTTTATTGGTCTGATAGTCCGTCTTTTTGCCAGAATAGTGGCTATTTGGACAAAATAAAAAGGCTTCCCTGTCCTCATTTTTAC